>NZ_ANAT01000024.1:0-67581 GCF_000411595.1 Paenibacillus lentimorbus NRRL B-30488
GTTTTCTGAACTTTTTTGTGAGGCATCCTCTTTTTTATTAGGTTTCATTGTTTGAAAAGAAACAAATTGAGTGATGCGGCATCCGCCTTATTTCGCCGAAAAACCGTCCCGAACTATATGTACGTGAACATATGACTAAATGTAAGAAAAAAAGGAGAATGGGGGATTATATCATAAACGAATATCATTGTTCGGACGGTGATGACACGAAACTGGCTTAGACATGCAATGAAATGCCTGATGCCGAAATGAAACTGCAGGATGGGCACTGAGGGGGAGTGTCTTGTGCACCGATCCTTACAAAAGAGAGTAAAAGAAGGGAAAGCCCCTTCTTCTAATTAATCCATCCTTCAAAAGTTGCGCGATAGAACCCTTCGATTATCTCTACTTTCTTAAGGTAATAAGTAACACCATTTTTAACAGTTGTATTTGGGATATCCCATCTATGAAGGTAATCCATTGTAAAAGAATCTTTGGTCGCTTGTGTCGAAAATTTTGTTTGAGTTGAGTCGCTATTTGTATTGCCAGGGCTGGATGCAAAAGCAGGGGAAGCGGAAACGAGTAAAGCGAGAGACAAGGCAGAACCAGTTAAAACTTTTTTAATTTCATTTTAAACACTCCTTTGTTTTTGATACACTTGTATTATTACATGAAATACAAAAATAACCAAGGGGTTTTTGTTAATATTTTGTGAGCGTAGCGTGAATTTTGTTAGGGGAGTGGATGGCAAAAGGGATACTGATAAGTATATAGAGAAAAAGAGTTGATTATTGCTGGCCTCTGGTGAGCTGCAGCCTTTGAGTGAGTGTTTGCTTTAGCTATTCCAGCGCTTTTCCCACGGGAAAGGTGTGATATGAAATTTAAAACTGAAACAATTGTACAAAAGTAAAAACTTTATTTAAAATGTTATAAATACTAATTTTCAATATAGGAGGTTATCTGGTGGCAGAAAAGAAAAAAGCTTTAATCATTGTGGATGTACAAAAAGCTTTCGATGATAAAAAATGGGGAGAACGAAATAACGTAAAAGCGGAAGAAAACATTAGTAAAATACTGAAATTATGGAGAGAAAAAGGATGGACAGTTATATACATACAACATATTTCTGATAAACCTGGTTCTTTATTTTATCCAAAAAATGAGGGGGTTGCTATAAAGGAAATCGTTAAACCTATGGATAAAGAAGTCATTATAACCAAGAAAGTAAACAGCAGCTTTATCGGGACTAATCTAGAAGAGATTTTAAAATCAAATGATATAACAACTGTCGTAATAACTGGTTTGACTACGCCCCATTGTGTTTCAACAACTACAAGAATGAGCGGTAATTTAGGATTTGATACCTACCTGATTTCAGATGCAACAGCAGCCTTCGGGATGAGAGACCAAAATGATACATATTATGATGCAGAGACTATTCACAATATATCTCTGGCTACGTTGCATGATGAATTTGCCACAATATTAACGACTGATCAATTAATCAATGATTTTATAAAAACAAACTGATTAACATTATGGCTAAGGCCGACGGTGGGTATAGGCGGCTGAAAAGCATATTCGGGCGCATACAAGGACCTCGTCGGAAAAAAGGCATCTGCTTCAGATGCTTTTTTGTTTCTTGTAAAACGGGTTTGTAAAAAATGATCGGCACGGTTAACGGTCTGATTCGGCTTCGGTTTTGAATAACAAAAGGCTTTACTAATCAGCGAATTATTCAAGATTTTTTGGCTTGTGCTGAGTCTGGTGTCTTTTGATTTCCTCGAATAGATTGGCTTGATCATCTTTTTGTGGCTGAGGCTCTTTGTTAAGACATTTTGGGTCGGTCACATTTTTAAGATCTTTGATGGTTAAAGGCTTACAGTCATCTTTTAATTCCTAGCTAATTGTCCATTAGCTTCTAAAGTGGCATATTTAATTGTGTTTATTTTTGAAATGCCAAGAAGCCTTAAACGCATTTCGAGTTGATCTGCTGTCAGTCTCAGCTTCTTTAAGTTTTCTATATTGAGTTGGCCGTCTTCTATAACGAATTTAGATTTTCCGGTTAAAAAAATTCAATCCAGTTTACTTTTACTTGAAACCATTCCATCAAAATCAAAGCACTAAAAAGGATAGACGCAGCGATTAATGTTTTCAATAAACTAGTTTCTAAAATGGGATGAACGATAATCGTACCGATTGAAATCATCACCATTGTCTGTGCGATGGTCATTTGTGCAATGGATTTTCTCCCTGAAATTCTCAGTAAAATCATTCCGAATGCAATTATAATTAATTCTTCCCAAGCAAATCTCATGTTATCACCCTGGATGGTGTTTTATCAAAAATAAAAGAGCAAGTAAGAGGTTTCTTAACGTTAGCTGGGGAACTCAGGCGTCGATAAAATGTTCCGGATTGATAGAGTTGAGACTCGGCTTTTGGATAGACACGCGGGAGAGAATTTTAGATTATGTGTTTTTGCGTCTAAAAGCAGAAAACAGTACGACTGATAATGATCATCGGGTGAAATGAAATTACGCACCTAGGTGCTATATGCTGGATCAATTATAAAAGGCAGTGAAACTAAAAAAGGGGCAAAGCCCCCTTATATTAGCAGCTTTTAGTTGTTACTTAAGACAATCATTCCGCCGTCATGAAAAATCAGCTTTTGTAGACGGCTGTCCAAGTGCCATCAGCACCATGGAAGGTGATGTTGTCTAAATAATAGGTGATTCCATTCTGGTAAATTGAAGTAGGATAATCAGGGCCAGAACCATTAAGTATGAACGTCGCCAAAGCAGATACTTCCTTCGTTTTGCTTTCTGCAGAAGGTGTATCAGCAGGACCTGCGGCAAAAGCAGGGGCGGCAGAACAGAGTAAAGCGAGTGATAGGGCTGAGCCGGCTAAAGCTTTTTTCATTTTCATTGCAAACACTCCTTTTCTTTTTTTAATACAATTGTATTATTACATATTATGTTAAACATGTACATACCTATCTTTGTTAATTTTTTGTGAACAAACAGATAATCTATTTAAACGCAGAGATGTAATAAGTATGATGATGAAGCAATTATCATCTATAAAAATAAGATCAGGAAGTGGCTGATTTTCTCGAAAATCATCTGCTCTTGCGAAATGAGGAGTTACATGACATTTACGGAACGGGCGGTAGCCATTATCAAACAGATTCCTGAAGGAAAAGTGATGACGTACGGTCAAATTGCCGGTCTTGCGGGAAGTCCGCGGGGAGCAAGGCAGGTTGTGCGGATTCTTCACTCCATGAGTAAAAAGCATCGTCTTCCTTGGCACAGGGTCATCAATGCAAAGGGTGAAATCGGATTAAGAGATGAAGAGATGTTTTCTGTACAGAAGCTGTCTCTTGAAGCTGAGGGGGTAGCGGTCACGTCAGACGGACGGATCGATCTCAATTTATACGTCCATGATCCGAATATGTAAAAAACCTGCCGTATATATCGGCAGGTTTTTCAGTTATATGCTGCGAGCCGGCCAGAAAGGTTTTGCCGGATATAAGGCCATTCCTCCCGAAGGATGGAGTAGTAGGCGGTATCTCTGAGGCCGCCGTCGACAGCCGGAATATGCGCGCGGCGGATTCCTTCAAATTGGGCACCGATCCGCAAAATCGCAGTTCGTGAGCGCTGGTTGCGAACATCGGTTTTCAGCGTCACCCTGACAGCTTGCCACGCATCAAACGCATGGGTCAGCAACAGAAGTTTACATTCCGTATTGACACCGGTCCGCTGTACGGCAGAGGCATACCATGTGCTGCCGATCTCACACACTTCCGGGGCTGCATCCGCCGGCCGCGTAAACACTTCCGCATCCATAAACCGCGTGCTTCCGACGATTCGCTCTGTTTCAAGACTCCGTACTGCAAATGGCAATACAAGTCCTTTTTCATAATCGGAAAGCGCACGTTCAATATAACGCTTTGTTGCTTCGATTCCGTCAGGAACATGGGTGTAAGCGTAAGTCGTCCTATTTTCTGAAGCAGCTTCACAAAGTGCCTGAGAGTGATCAATCGTCATCGGCTCTAACTGAACGAGTGACCCTTTAAGAATGACGGGTTTCAGCATGCTTATCACAACCTTTTTTTATGAATGGGTCAAGTATAGTCGAACGGTTTATCATTCAAAAGGGCCAATTTTAAATTAAAATGGCATGTCAGTGAAATCCTCGATTCAAACTTATGCATACATTCAGGAAAAAAGCGGAAACCTTTATGTGAAGAGGTGATGGGCATGGCATATGTGTTGTCGGTCGGAACGAGCATTCCGAAGTATCATGTCTCGCAAGAAACGGCGGCGGATTTTGCGAGAGGGATGTTTGCCGATTCATTTAAGGATATTGATCGGCTGTTAAAAGCCTTTCAAAACGGCGAAATTGAATCAAGGCAGTTTGTCCGGCCGATTGAATGGTATAAAACGGCGCGGGGTTTTTCAGAAAAGAACCGGCTGTATACGGAAGAAACCGTTAAGCATAGTGCGGATGCGGCGCTTGATTGTTTAACAAACCCGGATTGTTTAACAAATCCCTTCCCATATGAAAAAGTGGATGCGATCTTTTTTATTTCCAGCACCGGGCTTTCGACACCCAGCATTGAAGCGAAAGTGATGAATCAGCTGCCGTTTTCTGCGAAAACAAAACGGATACCGATCTGGGGCTTAGGATGCGCGGGCGGAGCGGCCGGCCTGTCCAGGGCGTACGAATACTGCCGCGCATATCCTGAAGCATACGTGCTTGTCATCGCGGCTGAACTCTGCAGCTTAACGTTTCAGCCGAACGACAAGTCAAAAAGCAACTTGATCGGAACTTCCCTGTTTGCGGACGGAATTGCCGCAGTACTAATCGGAGGGGAAAAGGCGAACCGAAACGACGTCAAACAGCCGCTTCTTCCGCGGATATTTGCCACTCAATCGGTGATGATGCCGGATGCGGAAGATGTGATGGGCTGGGAATTCACCGACAGCGGTTTTCAAGTCATTTTTTCAAGAGATATTCCCACCCTGGTTTCACAGTGGCTGAAGGACAATGTTGATGAATTTTTATTAGAATATGGTGTCGGTCCTCACGACATTAAAACCTTTCTTGCCCATCCAGGCGGGAAAAAGGTCATTGACGCCTATTTAACGAGTCTTTCAATGGACACTGGTCAGCTTGCGGCATCTCGGAAGGTGCTGCAAAAACACGGGAACATGTCTTCCGCAACTATTTTTCATGTGATAAAAGAACAGTTGCTCCGCGGCCGGCAGAAAGAAAACGAAAAAGGGCTGATCGGCGCTCTCGGGCCGGGATTTTCGTCTGAGCTTTTGCTGTTCAGCTGGGAAAAGGGGGCTTCTTAATGTTTTGGCTGTTTATCATGCTGCTTGCGGCCCAGCGGATTGCGGAGATGATCGTGGCCCGGCGCAATGAACAGAAGGTGAAAAAGCAAGGCGCAGTCGAATACGGAGAAGGACATTATCCCTTTCTCGTCCTGATGCACGTGCTCTTCTTTGTCTCTCTTACAGCTGAGGTGGCGGCGTTTCAAAAAACGCTTTCTCCAAGGTGGGCCGCCATTATATGTATTATTTTATTTGTACAGGGGATCAGGTATTGGGCTTTATTATCATTAGGGCGGTATTGGAATACGAAAATTCTTGTCGTGCCGGATGCGGAGCTTGTCAGAAAGGGGCCGTACAGGTGGATGAAACACCCGAACTACATGGTCGTCATCTTAGAATTTATTTTTCTGCCGCTGTTATACGGAGCGTATTGGACACTGTTTCTCTTTTCGATTCTCAATGCCTGCATGCTCACTGTGAGGATTCGCGCCGAAGAGAAAGCGCTAGAAGAAAACACCGCAAAATAGAGATTGAAAATCATTCTCACTCATGATAAGATGTAAATATGAAAATGATTCTCATTCAAGGTGGTGCCGAAAATGACAATGTTATTTTTATTTGCAGCCGTTTGTACATACAGTGTTTTAATTGGTTTCGTATTGAAAAAAGTTTCGAATAAATCGATGTCTTCTTAAACATCTGCGGTTTTTAATGCCGCGGGTGTTTTTTCTTTATCAGCTGCCGATATCGGCGGCTTTTTTACGTTTCCTGAAGAAAAGTGGGCCATTCTTGTGTAAAATGGGGGAGAGGTTTTTTTTCAGAGCTTTCTAAAAAATGAAAACGTCATTTGATGCGACAGACACAAAGGGGTAAAGACACATGACAGAAGAAGAACGCCATAACAGGGAGATTTTCAGCAGAACGGGTGCCTTATACGCACAATTTTTAGATCATCAGGATGAAAAACGGGCCGATCAGCTCGCAGCCATTATGAAAAAAGCGGCTGATGAAGAGGTTTATATCGCGTTTACCGGGCATTATTCGGCCGGAAAGTCCTCTTTATTAAACACATTGCTCGGTGAAGACATACTGCCGACAAGCCCGATTCCCACAAGCGCCAACCTCGTTGTCATCCGGCACGGTGAAGATAAAGTCGTGCTACATACGACGGACGGGGCTTATGCAGAAATTAAAGGAAGTTACGATAAAAAACAAGTGCAGCAATTCTGTAAAGACGGTGAGCAAATTGAAACGGTGGAAGTCTATGCCGGCTTTAAGGAGTCAGAGCCTTATGCGGCCTACATTGACACACCGGGAATTGATTCGACGGACGAAGCGCATTTTTTATCTGCCGCTTCGGTTCTCCATCAGGCTGACGCTTTATTTTACGTCGTTCATTATAATCACGTTCATTCAGAAGAAAATATGCTGTTTCTCAGCTCCATCAAAGACCGTATTCCGAATTTGTTTCTGATCGTCAACCAAATTGACAGGCATGATGAAACCGAAACGAAGTTTGAAGAGTACCGCAGGCAGGTGGAAGATATGCTTGAAGGCGCGGGAATACCGAAAGAATCGCTTTTCTTTACGTCTGTCACTGAGCCTGACCATCCTTTAAACGGCATGGAACAGCTGAAAAAACATCTGCAGAAGCTGAAACAGCAGGCAAAAACAAATTTATGGTCCTTAACGGAGAGAAAAGTCGCACACTTAGTCAAAGAGCATACAGAGATGCTCGTAAAAGATGATAAAAACGGAAGCGGAGAGCAGTTTGACAAACAAGAAGCACTTGTCCGTTCTGTTGAAGATGAGCTTAAAAAAGCCGTTCAACAGGCTGAAACAGCAGAGAAAGACATCAGAAAAGACGTGCAGAACATATTGCAGAACGCTAATCTGACACCTTTTGAGATGAGGGAGCTTGCATCTGCTTATATTGAATCACAGCAGCCCTCATTTAAAACCGGATTATTCTTTTCAAAAGCGAAAACGGCTCAGGAGAAAGAGAGAAGGCATGCTGAATTTTTTGCCGATATTAAAAAAGAACGGAAGGGGAAGCGGATTGGCATATTATCGACACATTTACGAAAGCGGCCAAGCGGTATGAAGCGGATTCGGACGAACTGATCAAGAAAATCCAGGCGTACCGCACACCGCTTTCTGATGATATTACCGCTCAGGCCATTAAGCAGGGAGCGGCCTTTTCATCTGAATACGTATTAACTTATACGAAAGACCTCGCTGAGATGATCAGAAGGGAAGCCAAAAGACAAACAGCGGAACTCATTGAGGAGCTGACCGCTTATGTTCAGGCAAAAAACGAACCGCTCATTGACAACTTGAAAAACCGGCTCGAAAAAGAAAAGAAGATAAGGGATGAGCTCGCGCAATCGGCAAAAGAAGAACGCACTGCCTTGGAAAAAGCAGCCCGAGTCCGCGCTTTGTGGGAAGAAGAATTGACCTGTGATACGGGAAGCGGCGACTGGTATACGCGAAAAAACGCCTTGCAAAAGCGCCCGTCCAAATAGAGAAACCAAAAGAGACTGTACAGTATGAAGTAAACAAGCCCGAAAAAAATGCGATGAAGGAACTTCCTATAAAAGAGCAGACTGATCGGTTCTATGAGCTTGCCGGGATTCTTGAATCCTCGAGCATATTAGAAAAACAGGCAGAAGCCTTTCGAAGCAGGATTGAGCGGCTTGAAAACCGCCAGTTTACCTTGGCGTTATTCGGCGGATTCAGTTCCGGTAAATCATCATTTGCAAATGCGCTTGTCGGTGAATACGTGCTTCCGTCATCACCGACGCCCACAACGGCTACGATCAACAAAATAACGAAACCGCAAGACGGCAAACCGCATAAATCTGCGGAGATCGTTTTTAAAACGGAGGAGGAGCTGGACGCTGAAATGCTTCAGCTCACTGAGCTGAAAGACGCTGATGTAAAGGGACGTTCACTGAAAGAGAGATGGAATTATGCCATTAAAAAGGGAAAAGTTCCGGATGAACTTATCCCGGTGATTCAGACGATGCTGCAGGCGTTTGATACGTATGAAGAACAGATCCGTCAAAGGCTGACACTGACGGTGCCGGTTGAAGATTTAAAACCGTATGCAGCGGAAGAAAAAACGGCCTGCTGCGTAAAAGAAGTCACCGTGTATTATGATTCGCCTCTCACGCAAAAAGGCATCACCATTGTTGATACGCCGGGAGCAAGCAGTATAAACAAGCGCCATACGGAACTTGCCTTTCAATATATAAAAGATGCTGACGCGTTCTTTTATATGACGTACTATCAGCATTCTTTTTCAAAAGGAGACAGGTCTTTTCTGAAGAAACTCGGCCTCGTCAAAGAATCATTCGGCATGGATAAAATGTTTTTTGTCATTAACGCCGCAGATCTGGCCAAAACCGAAAGCGAGCTGGAAACCGTCAAAGACTATGTCCGCTCAGAACTCTCAAAAGAGGGAATTAACCGGCCGAAATTATATCATGTCTCAAGTAAAGAAGAGCTTGCGGGTAAAAAAGCAGCTTTTTATAACAGGTTCTCTGATGTAAGAACCGGGCTTGAGCACTTTATTGAGGAAGATGTAATGAGGGCAAGCTGCCACCAGCTGAAAACAGAGGCCGACAAATTGTGCGATATGGTGGAACAGCTTCACGAATCTCTTCACCAGTCGGCAGAAGAAAAAGAGAAAAAGAAACAGCGTCTGGAGTCTTCATATGAAAAAGCTCTCGCTGACATTTCAAAGCGCCGTACGTCTGAGGTCATCATTCGAAAAGTGATGAAAGATACGGAAGAGCAGCTCTATCACATTAAACATCGCCTGACGTTTTATGCGAATGATATGCTGAAAACCGCCTTCCATCCGGGTCTTCAAAACGGTTATTGGAAACAAAATATATCAGCGGCGCTGAATGAAGCGCTCAAGGAATTCCGTTTTGAATATATTCAAGAGCTGAAAACGCTCGATATCCGGATGACCGGTTTTATTGAGCGTCATATGACTGAGGAATGGATGGAAAACTGTCAGAAGAAGCTTATGGAAGACGGAGATTTCTCTATTTATGTGAGCGCCGAAAACGAATTTGCCGTTCAGCTGAAAGAGGTCGCTCCGGTCATTGACGTCTCGGCATTCACACATCACATAAAAGAAGTTAAATCGCCGAAGCAGTTTTTTGAACAGAACGGAAAAGCAGCGTTTGTGGAAGGGCTCAGGCTCAGCCTGCAAAAAGTGACAGAAAAGTGGCTTGAGCAGGAGAAAGAAAGCCTTTCAGAGCGATATACTGAGCAGGTGCGCCGTCTGCAAGAAGACATGGCGGATAAAAGCCTGTCCCAGATCCGCGAGCAGCGGGACACTTATTTACAAGGTCTTGCGGAAAATACGAGTGCAAGGGAAATTGAACACCTTTACGAAGCCGAAAAAGCATGGAAAAAGAAAGATGAAATGCTGAAAATTTAAAAATCCGGTTGGCGGGCAGATAACAGTCGTGGTAGACTAAAATGAAAAAAGCGAGATGAAACCTTTTATGTCAGAAGTCCATAAAGCAATTTCAGCACATTCCGCAAAACAGCATCAGCACGTCAAAACATTTGTACAGCTTGACTATGAGCGTGAACAGGCCATTGAAGAAGCCATTGTAAAATGCAGACAGAATGAACAGTTCACGACAGATGCCATTAATGGCATCACCGCAAAAATGAACCAGCTGGCGAAAAAGGGCATCGTGCCGCAAAGACGATTCGTAAGTGAAGAGATGGTGAAAGAATTCGTCAGCAGACAGTAATGGATGAACCTGCCGCGTGTGTCATCAGCGCTTGCTGTACATACTATCCGTATCTTCTCTAAAGGGGGATATGACCATGGGCAGAACAAAACTGGGAAACAGAAATGCTCAGCAGAATAACAATGCCAAAAAGAAAACGGCTTCGGACAGAAATTTGATTCTTATGCCGGCCGTGAAGCTGAAAAGCTGATGGCAAGCAATAAAAGACACGGTGAGTAACGTGACGGCAGCATCTTCCAAATGGGGGGATGCTGTTTTTTTACCGCCTTCTTTGGTAAAATAGGAACATTGAATAAAAAAAGGAGTTTCGATATATGAATAACAAATTACTGCTCGTTGACGGCATGGCGCTTTTGTTCCGCTCGTTTTTCGCGACGGCCGTTCATCGCAATTTTATGATAAATGAAAACGGAATCCCGACAAACGGCGTCAACGGTTTTTTAAAGCATCTCATCACAGCGGTTGATACGTTTCAGCCCACACATGTCGTCTGCTGCTGGGATATGGGAAGCAAAACGTACCGCAATGATTTGTTTCAAGATTATAAGGCCAACAGAAGCGAACCGCCGCTTGAGCTGATTCCGCAATTTGATTTAGCGAAAGAAGCAGCGCGAGAGCTCGGGTTTTTAAACATCGGCATAAAAGGCTATGAGGCGGATGACTGTATCGGTACGCTTTCTGCCCTATTTGCCGGGGAAGCGGAAATTACGATTGTAACGGGTGATAAAGATCTGCTTCAATTGCTGAATGAACAAGTTCAAGTAGCGCTGCTGCAAAAGGGTATCGGCAATTATAAGGTATATACAGATGAGATATTCAGAGAAGAAACGAGAGTTCCGCCAAAAGCGCTGATTGACATTAAGGCGCTGATGGGAGACACAAGCGATAACTATCCCGGCGTTAAAGGGATCGGGGAAAAAACGGCTTACAAGCTGATCCGTGAATACGAAAACATAGAACGGTTATTAGAAAGCCTCGCTCTCTTGCCGAAGGGCCAGCAAACGAAAATTCAGCAAAGCTTGAAAGAATTGGAGCTGTCAAGGCAGCTTGCTGAAATACATTGCGAGGTGCCGTTAGTCTGTACGCTTGAAGAAGCACTTTTTTCATTGAAGATGGAGGAAGCATCTTTAATGCTCAGACGCCATCAGATAAAAGGAATTGAAAGAATGCTCGAAAAGCTGAACGCCAGAGAGATCAGCTGATCCCTCTAGCGTTTTGTATTGCTTTTTTTTGCGTTGTTTTCAAGGGCTGATTTCGGGTCTTTATGCGCATTTCCTTCCATATTTCCCTGAGGATTCACGCCCCCGGTCAGCCGGCCTTTATTTTCTTTTCTCATAGCTGTTCACCTCATTTGTAGGATGAACAGTGAGACGCAATTTCATTCCGGTTATTTATTCAGCCGAATCGCTTTTTTTGCGAGCTGATCGGCTGTTTGGTTTTGTCTGCCGGGAATCCACTTAATAAAAAACAATGGAAACCCGGCCTTTAATCGGACGATTTCATCCACAAACGGCTGGAAAGCCTTGTTTTTAACCGCTTCAAGATCCGCGGCCCGCTCCACGATATCCGAATCCGTCCGGAATGACACGGACTCAAATCCGCGGGCGGCACACAGCTTCATTCCTTCAATTAAAGCGAGAAATTCAGCTTCCTGATTTGAATGGTCGCCGATCGGAATTGAGAAAGATTCTGTTTTCCCGTCATGTTTAATAAAAATACCGATACCGGACGGGCCCGGGTTTCCGGCACTTGCGCCGTCCACGTAAATTTCAGCGGGCATCATCCGTCACTCTCCCTTCGGTGTCATTCGTTTTGCCGCATACGCATAAGGGACAGAAATGAGTGATACCGCAAATTTAATCAGATAAGTCGAAATAAAGATGCTGAACCATACGCCCGCGGAATAAACACCGATAAAGGCCACGGCAGTGAAGATAAATGTATCCAGCAGCTGGCTGAGCGCCGTGCTTCCGCTGTTTCTGAGCCAGAGAAGCCTGTCTGAAGGAAAGATTCTCCGAATGGCTGAATATACATAAACATCTATCGTTTGGCTGAAAATAAAAGCCAAGAGGCTTCCGAGCGCAACACGCGGCAGAAAACCGAAAATCGTCTCAAGGGCAGGCTGCGCGATATCTGACGCAGCCGGTTTATATAAAAGAGCCCCCTGCATGGCGCATGTCAAAGCGAGCAAAGTGGAAAAGCCGAGCCAGACGGCTTTGCGCGCTTCCCGGGGACCGTATTTTCGTTCAGCACATCCGTTGCGAAGAAAACGGTGCCGTACATGATATTTCCCAGTGTTGCCGTGAGCCCGAACAGCTCAACTGTTTTGACAACCTGCAAGTTGGCGCACACCGTGGCGAAACCGATCCATACGAATAGGCCCATTTTGCCAAATCCTTTATAAAACAGAAGAACAATGATAAAATGAATGACCGCAAATAAGATCCATAACACATCGTTAAACAAAAC
Source organism: Paenibacillus lentimorbus NRRL B-30488 (assembly GCF_000411595.1). Classification (NCBI taxonomy): domain Bacteria; kingdom Bacillati; phylum Bacillota; class Bacilli; order Caryophanales; family Paenibacillaceae; genus Paenibacillus; species Paenibacillus lentimorbus. The sequence goes on from NZ_ANAT01000024.1 coordinate 12,572, forward strand.
CTGCTGACTTCCTTTCAATTTGAGAATGGTTTGATTATAGCATACGCCCGTCAACTAATGAATGGTAAGGTGATTTCAATGAATCTTAAGCCGTATATCGAAATAGAAGCAAAAGGAACAGGCCCCGTCGCGTTTTTTTCCGAAGATTGGCTGACCGTTCCGAAAGCGCGCATGCTTGCAAGAGAAGTCAGCCGCTTTCCTTATATAAAAGACATTTATTTTGAGGATGAAAAAGGCGCGAGCTGGACGCTTAAAGAATTAGAAAAGCTTACTGAAGAACTTGCGCACGAACCTGACGACATTACAGTGTATTTCGACGGCGGCTTTGACAAAACAAGCGGACGCGCCGGACTCGGAATTGTCGTGTATTATTCTCTCGGCGGCAAGCGGCACCGCATACGGAAAAACAAAAGCTTAACGCTTCAGACGAACAATGAGGCGGAATATGCCGCTTTGTACGAAGCGCTTAAGGAAGTGCAGGAACTTGGCGCAAGCAGAAATTCAATCACGATAAGAGGGGATTCCCTCGTCGTTTTACATCAGCTTGACGGCAGCTGGCCGTGTTATGATGAAACGCAAAACGAATGGCTGGATAAAATTGAAGCGCTGCTCGAATCCTTAAAGCTGACACCGACATATGAAGCCGTAAACAGAAAGGAAAATCAAGAAGCGGATGACCTTGCCAGAAAAATTCTCTCGGACCGGCAGATTGAAAGCCGCATAACATTAGAAGGTAACGGAGATGACTGATATTGGATAAAAAAGCATTTATAAAGAATTGACAGAGCTTCAGGATGAATATTGCAAAGACTGTTTCGTAAAAAAGCATTTCCGCAAAGAGTTTGGAAAAACGCACGCTCATTCTTTCTGCATCAACCAATGCACGGTGGGGGAGAAGCTGAAAGCCTACGGCAAGGTGCTGACAAATCAATAAAAAATAAAACCGCAGCTTCTGCGGTTTTATTTTTCGAATTCATCAAGCTGATGCTGGCAATCGTCGAGAAGCATTCGCTGCTTTTGCAAAAAATCCTGGTCGAGAGCTTGCAGTTCACTGGATTGTGACATCGTTCTGGCATCCTGAATCGCTTGGTAAGCAGATTCCACCAAAGTTGAATTTTGGCCCCGGGTAGCCGCTCCCGTTGTTTTCTGGGCAGTTTCCACTGCTAATTCAAGCTGGCGTTTATCCGTCAGTCCGTTTGGAAAAAATTCAGAGTCCATTAAAAAACACCTCCGCAAATAGTTTGGAGATTTTTTTTAGAAATATGTACGGAAAATAGAAAAAAATATAGAAAATAAGCCGATATAACTATTGAACCTGATTAATTAGGGCTTATTTACTATTATTCAGGGTATCTTGGGAGAGAAGGGAAAAACCAGCCGTGAATGATAAAGATTTAAAAACAATCCTTCAGCAGACATTTAAAGAAATATACGGTGATTTGGGAAGTTTAGCGGAAATGGCAAAAAAAGGAATGCCGTCAATGGAGAAACAAATTGAAGAAATCGAGCAGCGCTGCAAGCAGAATCTTGTCGCCATTGAGATTCAGACGGCAATCAAATAGGAGAGGCATACGCCTCTCCTCTATTTGTCATCTGATCAACATGTATTGAGTTTAGAGTTTTACAACATTAGAAGCTTGAGGTCCACGATTACCTTCGACAATTTCAAAAGAAACTTCTTGTCCTTCTTCTAATGATTTGTATCCTTCTCCTTCGATAGCAGTGAAGTGAACAAATACGTCGTCTCCGCCTTCAACTTCGATGAAGCCGAATCCTTTTTCGTTATTGAACCATTTTACTTTACCGTTTTGCATATTGCTTAATTCCTCCTAGTACTGTAGCACCTTCGTGCTAAAAAAATTTTGTCATCATCCAACCGTACGTATGTAAACGTTGTTAAATGATGGTTCAACTATACACCATATGGGAGCGGGCGTCAAGCGGCCGCTCCCTATTTTTTATCTTTATTTTTCCAGTAACAAAGCTTAACCGGAAAAAACAAAAAGCACACGAATCGTTCGTGTGCTTTTCTTTTACGATAATGCCATATCCGCCTTCCCGGCCATCATTTCAGATTCTTTTATAATGTCCTGCAAAATGACTTCAGAAGAGTTGGGGAGGTGAAGGCTTTTAATATTGTCCTTCATCCGGTTCAGCTTCTCCTCATCCGCAAGAAGGGAGGTGACAGACTCTAAAATTTCTTCGTGGCGGTTGACCACGACAGCCGCACCGCGATCTTCAAAGAAAATGGCGTTTTCTTTTTCCTGTCCGGGAACCGGTTTGTACAAAATAACGGGTACTCCAATCGCCGTCGCTTCCGTCAGTGTGATGCCGCCTGGTTTTGTGATCATGCAGTCCGTAATACGGAACAGCTCGTCAATTCTTTCTACATAGCCCAGCACTTTCAGCCGGTCGGCATTGTCACCTTCCAAGCTGCTGAGGGATTCTTTCAGCGAGCTGTTTTTGCCGCATACCACCACAACCTGCACCTGATCGTCATGAACGAGATTTTCGCACAGTTCTTTTACGTTTTTCAGCACACCATGCGCTCCCGCCATAATAAGAAGAACTTTTTTGTCGGGAGAGAGATTGTATTTTTTATAAATCGGCTCTTTCGGCATCGATTCCTCGAATTGAGGCCTGATGGGAATGCCCGTGATCTTTACGTTGTTCGGGTGAGTGCCGATTTCAATCAGTTTTTCCTTCACGTAATCTGTGGCGACATAATATTTATCAACATTTTCATGAACCCAGATTTTGTGAAGGCAGAAATCGGTCATAACGTTGAACGTCGGGATCACTTTTCCGGTTCTCCGTCTGTATTCCGGTACGACAATCATCGGAAATGTATTGATAATAATGTCCGGCTTATGCTCTTCGACGAGCTGGCCTAAACGTTTATTTCCCATTTTAAAATAAATATTGAATTTGCGTTTATTATAGATTTTGTCAACTCCGTAATAAAACAAACGATAAAACTGTTTCCCGATTGAGAAGCTTTTTAAATAAAGGTATTGAGTAACCTCTGAAACAATCGGATTTGACTCTTGATACAAATTGGAAACCGTCACATCTAAGCCGAGACGCAGACATTGTTCGTAGAGCGTTTTGGCCACTTGAACATGCCCGTTTCCGTAATTTGCAGTCAAAATTAATACTTTTTTATTGGTATTCAAGTAAATTCACCTCAATGTAATCAACAACAAGCAAGCTTCATGCATCGTAAGGAGTTATTGTCTATAGATAAACATAACACAAGTGCATCATTTTATAATAAGCGCGGCAACATATTTAAACTAAATTTAATTGATATGTTCCATTATTTTAAAGTTTTGTTATACGCATACTGAATCAAGAGTATTTTATCATATTTTTGTCACCGTATCACTCAAAACAAAAATTAATCCCATTCATACGGGGTTTCCTGATATACGTAATAATTCAGCCAATTCATAAACAATAACGTTGCATGAGCTTTCCAGCGGTTAACAGGTTCTTTCCCGCCGGGCGCAAAATAGTGCTTAGGAGCTTCTACGTTTGAAAGATTTCTCTCTATGTCTCTCTCATACTCCTGAAGCAGCGTATCGGTATCATATTCCGGATGACCCGTTAAGAAAATCTGTTTTTCGTCTTTTGAAACGATTAAACAGACCCCCGCTTCCTCTGAAACGCTGAGCACATCCAGATCCGAAGCCGATTGCAGCTGCTCTGTATTAATATCTGTATGCCGTGAGTGGGGCACATAGTATAGCTCGTCAAATCCTCTTACCAATCTCTCATGTTTTTTAAGAACGGTATGCTCAAACACACCGAAGATTTTTTTCGGCAGCTCCACTTTCTCAATGCCGTAATGATAGTATAAACCGGCTTGAGCGCCCCAGCAGATATGGAGTGTTGAAGTGACGTTCGTTTTGCTCCATTCCATGATTTCCTTCAATTCTTCCCAGTAAGAAACATCTTCAAACGGCAGGTGCTCAATCGGAGCCCCGGTAATAATCATTCCGTCAAACCGTTTGTGGCGGATGCTGGAAAAATCCGTATAAAATTCATCTAGATGCTGCCTTGCCGTATTTTTTGGAGTATGTGTGCTCGGAATTAAGAACGTAAAGTGAACTTGTAAAGGTGAATTCCCAAGCATCCTGAGGAGCTGGGTTTCCGTTTGGATTTTTTTCGGCATCAGATTTAAAATCACGATCTTCTGCGGCCGGATATCCTGATGAAAAGCCCGGCTTTCATCCATTACAAAGATGTGTTCACTTTCAAGCACCTGCTTAGCGGGCAGGTGATTTGGTATATTAATAGGCAACATGCCACCTCCGTTATTCCCCGTTAATTTTCTTCATTATAGAAATTTTTAAGCCATTTTTCAATCCATCCTGGCGTAATAAACCGCATTTAACGCATAATGACAGGGATAAAAGCGGTAAATGGACATAAATTCGGAGCGGCTCTTTATTATGACGGGTAAAGAGCCGTTTGGTTCCTCGAAAAATACGTTTTCCGTTAAGTGGAAGGAAAAAGCGGTTACCGTTTGTTTTGCAGTGTAAAACAGGTAAAATAAATGAAGAATGTAAAAAGGAGGGCCGCAGATGACAATTTACGATATAAACGTACGGACCATAACAGGCGAAGACATGACGCTATCGGCTTACAGAGGCAAGGTGATGATCATTGTGAATACAGCAAGCAAATGCGGGTTTACATCCCAGCTCAAGCAGCTTCAGGAGCTCTATGATACATATCGGGAGGAAGGTCTTGAAATATTGGGATTTCCCTGCAACCAATTCCTGAACCAAGAACCTGGAAACGAAGCGGAAATTCAAGAGTTCTGTGTGAAAAACTACGGAGTCACATTCCCGATGTTTGCGAAAGTTGATGTCAATGGAGCAGACGCTCATCCTCTCTTCACATATCTGACGGAGCAGGCGAAGGGGATGCTCGGCACAAAAGCGGTCAAATGGAATTTCACTAAGTTTATCGTGGACCGAAACGGTGAAGTCACCGGGCGTTTTTCACCGAACGTCAACCCAAAAGAGCTTGAAGATACGGTGCAGAGGCTTTTGGCCCGATAAGAGGTGATACGGTGAACGAAAAAGAGCAGCTGGAAAGCGTCAGGAATTGGGTCAGAGAAAAGCTTATCAATGAACGTACGGGCCATGACTGGCTTCATATTTCCCGGGTCGCAGCACTTTCTGTTTATATGGCAAAAGAAGAAGGCGCCGACTTATTTATCACTGAGACGGCCGCGCTGGTTCATGATCTGATTGACGCCAAGCTCGAAAAAAGCGAAAGGCTGACGGCAGGCGAAGTGACAGAACGGCTGGCTGCTTTCAACATTGCGGCTGGCTCCATTGAGGAGATCGCGGATATCATCACGAGAATGTCATTCAGACACAGGGAACTGCTGATAAAGCGGCCGCTTTCATTGGAGGGGAAAGTTGTTCAGGATGCAGACATGCTTGATGCGATCGGCGCAGCGGGCATCGGCAGGGCTTTTATGTTTGCCGGCGCGAAGGGTCACCCGATGTACGGAACTCAAACAAGTGTGCTGGCCCATATAGAGGATAAATTAATCAAGCTTAAAGGCTTAATGAATACAAAAGCGGGAGCCGGTTTAGCAGAGGAGCGGCATCAATTTCTTTTGCAGTTCGCCGCCCGTATCCAAAAAGAGGCCGGCATCGGCAAAAGCTAAGCGGCGCAATAGAACGCTTGTGCCGACTATGTTAGAATAAGTGTCAGATTGCGCATAGGAGGACCAATATGAAGATTAAATCAATAGAACCGACGCCGAGTCCGAACACGATGAAAGTGATTTTGACTGAAGAGCTTCCGGCAGGGAAAAGCAACAATTACAAGCCCGATCAGGCAGATGATGCTCCGGCCGTCGTACGTGATATTTTAAACATTGAAGGAGTAAAGGGCGTTTATCACGTTGCCGATTTCCTGGCTGTGGAGAGAAACGCCCGTTTTGACTGGAAGGACATTCTGCCTCAGGTCCGTTCCGCTTTCGGAATGGAACATACGGAGCAGTCTGAGAGCCGTTCTGAACAGGAATCGTTCGGTGAAGTGAAGGTTTTCGTACAAATGTTCAGCGGAATCCCGATGCAGGTCAAATTGACGGACGGCGAACGTGAAGAGCGCTTCGGCCTTCCGGAACGTTTCCAAGAAGCCATCTTAAAGCTGCGTTCCGAAGCTTCAAATGTTGTATTTGAGCGGGCTTGGAAAGAACAAGGCGTGCGCTTCGGGGATTTTACCGAAATCGGACACGATGTCACAGAAGAGCTTCAGGCCGCCTACAGTGATGAGCGGCTCAAACGCCTGACAGAAGCAGCCGTACAGCAAAAGGGTGAGGCCAAACCGGCAGTGCAGCGGAAAGCTTATAAAGTGACTTTGGAAATGCTCGATGATGAAGACTGGAAACAGCGCTATGCCCATCTTGAGCAAATGGATCCGGATGAAGACGATTTACCAGTATTGGAAAAGGCACTGCATGATCCGAAGACTTCGATCAGAAGACAAGCCGTCGTTTATTTGGGAATGATCGAAAAGCCGTCTGTGCTTCCGCTGTTATACAAAGCGCTTGAAGACAAAACGGTGACGGTCAGAAGGACGGCGGGTGACTGTCTGTCGGATCTCGGCGATGCGAGCGCCATCCCGGCAATGATAAAATCGCTCAGTGACTCAAGCAAGCTCGTGCGCTGGCGCGCGGCCATGTTTTTATATGAAGTCGGCGATGAAAGCGCGCTGGAAGCATTAAAAGCGGCGGAAGACGATCCGGAATTCGAAGTCAGCCTGCAAGTCAAAATGGCGATTGAACGGATTGAGCACGGAGAAGAGGCGAAAGGTTCAGTCTGGAAACAGATGACTGAAAGCAGAAAAAAGAACAGTTATAACAAAAAGGTGCGCCATGCACCTTTTTTATTTGAATTCACTTTTTATAAAAATTATTTAGAATATTGTTGAAAAATCATTCAAAACTCTATATAGTAAGTACAATATTAATTGTTGGAGGGTTTTTATCGAAATACAGAAAGAATAGAAAAGCGAGACAGGGCAAAGACACTGTAAACAGGTAATTTGCAGAACGCGCCCTAGAATAAACTGAAAATTTTAAAATAATGCACAGTCTAAAAACAGTAGGGGGATCACCATGGCAGAATTACGCAGCAACATGATCACACAGGGAATTGACAGAGCGCCGCACCGCAGCCTTCTTCGCGCTGCCGGCGTAAAAGAAGAAGACTTCGGCAAGCCGTTTATCGCGGTCTGTAATTCATACATCGATATCGTTCCCGGGCATGTTCACCTGCAGGAATTTGGAAAAATCGTAAAAGAAGCAATCAGGGAAGCGGGCGGTGTGCCTTTTGAATTTAATACGATCGGAGTAGATGACGGAATCGCGATGGGACATATCGGCATGAGATATTCGCTGCCGAGCCGTGAAATCATTGCCGATTCAGTTGAAACGGTCGTCTCGGCGCACTGGTTTGACGGAATGGTCTGCATTCCGAACTGCGACAAAATTACGCCGGGAATGCTGATGGCGGCTATGCGGATTAATATTCCGACCATTTTTGTCAGCGGGGGGCCGATGGCAGCCGGCCGTACAAGCGATGGCCGCAAAATTTCGCTTTCTTCAGTATTTGAAGGCGTCGGCGCATATCAAGCCGGGAAAATCGGTGAAAGCGACCTGCAGGAGCTGGAACAGTTCGGCTGTCCGACGTGCGGATCTTGTTCAGGCATGTTTACGGCAAACTCCATGAACTGTCTGTCTGAAGCGCTCGGTCTGGCGCTTCCGGGAAACGGAACAATTCTGGCAACTTCACCGGAGAGAAGAGAGTTTGTGAGAAAATCAGCGGCCCAATTGATGGAGACCATCAAAAAAGACATTAAGCCGCGTGATATTGTCACCGAAAAAGCGATTGACAACGCGTTTGCGTTAGACATGGCTCTCGGCGGCTCAACCAACACAGTGCTGCATACGCTTGCGCTTGCCAATGAAGCTGGGGTTGAGTACTCTTTAGAACGCATTAACGAAGTGGCTGAACGAGTGCCTCACTTATCGAAATTGGCGCCGGCCTCGGACGTCTTCATTGAAGATCTGCACGAAGCGGGCGGAGTCTCGGCGGCCCTTAATGAATTGGCGAAAAAAGAAGGGGCGCTTCATCTTGACGCGCTGACTGTAACAGGCCGCACACTCGGAGAAACAATTGCGGGTCATGAAGTAAAGGATTATGACGTGATTCATCCGCTTGACAATCCGTTTACCGAAAAAGGCGGTTTGGCCGTCCTGTTTGGGAATCTGGCTCCGGACGGCGCCATTATCAAAACAGGCGGCGTACAGGACGGGATTACAAGACATGAAGGTCCCGCTGTCGTCTTTGATTCTCAGGATGCCGCGCTTGAAGGCATTATAAACCGCAAAGTAAAAGAAGGAGATGTTGTCATTATCCGTTATGAAGGGCCAAAGGGCGGACCGGGCATGCCGGAGATGCTTGCTCCGACGTCTCAGATTGTCGGAATGGGGCTTGGCCCGAAAGTGGCGCTTATTACAGACGGCCGTTTTTCAGGAGCGTCCCGGGGTCTTTCAATCGGGCACGTATCACCTGAAGCGGCTGAAGGCGGCCCGCTCGCATTCGTAGAAAACGGCGACCATGTCATCGTTGACATAGAAAAACGGATTTTGGACGTACAAGTGCCTGAAGAAGAATGGGAAAAACGCAAGGCCGAATGGAAAGGCTTCGAGCCGAAAGTAAAAACAGGATATCTAGCCCGGTATTCCAAACTCGTAACAAGCGCCAATACAGGCGGAATCATGAAAATATAAAACAGAGGCCTGAACAATTGAATTCCGGCCCCCTCTATAGTATCCTTGACTTCATATAAGGATTTTAGAGGGGGCTTTTTTATGTCAATGGCTTATGAAGAATATATGCGCCAGCTGGTCGTGCCGATGCGCCGTGAGCTGACGGGTGCGGGTTTTCAGGAATTAACGACTGCTGAAGAAGTAGAAAGCTTTATGGAACAGGCAGAGGGAACGACATTGGTCGTTGTCAACTCCGTGTGCGGCTGTGCTGCAGGTCTCGCCCGTCCGGCTGCGACTCAGGCTGTTTTACAGCATGAAAAAGCGCCTGATCATACGGTTACCGTATTTGCCGGTCAAGATAAAGACGCAACTGCAAAAATGCGTGAATATTTTACGGGGCAGGAACCTTCCTCGCCATCAATGGCACTGTTAAAAGGGAAAGAGGTCGTTCATTTTATTCCCCGCCACGAAATCGAAGGGCATGACATGGAGGAAATTATGAAAAATCTGACGGATGCCTTCGATGCGCACTGCTGAAATGCCCGAATTCCGGGCATTTTCTTTTTGGAGAAAAAGATGATTACAACGAGTTACAGACCAAGCGAATATACGATACACACAGCGCAGTCACTCAGTGTCAGGCTGGGTGACACTTACTGCAGCCGCAATAAACAGCCCATTGAAAAAATGCTGGAACGAGCCGCTAGCGATCTTTTAGTCATCGGAAAGGAACGGTTCGAACTTTACACGAAGCAAGGGGAGAAGTTCTTTTTTCACCCGAATACAGCGATGTTCCGCGCAAAGCGGTTTTTGAGAGGGGAAGCCGAGCCGTTGTTAAAAGCAGCCGGATTACGCGAGGGGGATTCCTTTTTAGATTGTACGCTCGGCCTGGCATCCGATGCGATTTTGGCAAGTCTGGCAGTCGGAAAAAGCGGACAAGTCATCGGCCTGGAGAAAAACAAGCTTGTCTCATTGCTTGTAGAAACAGGACTTCAAACGTGGGAAACCGGAATGGAGCCGCTCCAAACCGCCATGAAACGCATTCAGGTTAAACATGCCGACTGCGCCGATTATTTGCGGGAGCTTCCTGATTCATCGGTGGATGTCATTTATTTTGACCCGATGTTTCACGAACCTGTTGAAACGTCAGACGGCATTGCACCGCTCCGCGCGCTGGCAGAAGAGGGTTTTAACGAAGAGTGCATCACGCAAGCCGTCCGGGCGGCGAAAAAATGCGTAGTGCTTAAAGACCATTGGAAAAGCCCGCGGTTTGAACGACACGGCTTCAAGGTGCTGAAAAGAAAGACGGCGCTTTTCCACTTCGGTGTCATCCATGTAAGCTCATGATATCATGGGCTTCTTTTTCGTTAATCAGTGATTTCCATAACGACAAAATAAAGCAGCGTGAGAAGTGATACAGTCGCAAATAAAGCGTTAATCATCTCATCCCCTCCTTTTTCTCCTTCTTATTGTAAGCGGTTTATCCGCTCGGTCACAGTTACCAATTTCCCATATTGCATGATAATACGCTGCCGGGCATGACGCCGTGCTTTAATCTATGCTAAAATAAAGGAAAAGAGGACAATAAAACAGAGGGGAACAATCTATCATGAAATTGTGGATGAAAAAGACCCTTGTGGTTCTGTTTACCATTGTAACGTTCGGACTCGTGTCTCCTCCGGCTGCTTTGATGACAGACAAGCCTTCAGGACAGTCGAGCAGTCTTGAGCAGAATGATTACACCGCTTTTTATGATGAACACGCCCTGCCGGGAGAAGCGAAGGCAGGGCGGGAGCCTGAATTACTGTTTCAATCGTATCAGCAGCAGCTTCTCGGTGATGCTGAAAATCAATCATTTTTAAAATTCGGCAGCAAAATCTCTCCGGTCATTGAAGATGATTACAGAAGTGAAATTCTGCCGAAAATCGAAGATGTGATCACAGGACATTTAGCCAAGTTTCAAGATGATGAAGCGTATCAGGATGTGGTTATTTCCAGTAAACCGTCGGCCGGAAAAACCGAAAAAATTTTTCATGTGTATAACAGGCTGACAGGTGAAGATCTTTTAAGGTTCCACGTCCGCCGGGATCATCCTCCGCAAGACGGCTACTGGTTTAATTTTCATTACCATACCGCTGAAGACGGATTTCAATCACATCATGAGCTCGGCAGCATTTACTGGGACCGCAATACGCCGCCTGACTGGATGAGCGTGTAATAGCGAGAAGAAATAAAAAAATCATTTCTGAGAAATTTTGCAGAAATGATTTTTTATTGTGTTACACTACTAAAAGACTACTTTAAAAGGATGAAAAAATGAAACAATATAAAGATTTGTGCCGTCATGTGTTAGAAAACGGAGAAAAAAAGGAGACCGTACGGGAACGGGTACGATCAGCACGTTCGGCTACCAAATGCGGTTTAACCTTCAGGAAGGTTTCCCGATGCTTACGACGAAAAAGCTCCATTTTAAATCCATCGCGCATGAGCTGCTTTGGTTTTTAAAAGGAGATACGAATGTCCGCTACCTTCAGGAAAACGGAGTCCGCATCTGGAACGAATGGGCGGATGAAAACGGAGAACTCGGACCGGTTTACGGCTCTCAATGGCGTTCGTGGCGCGGAGCGGACGGCGAGACCATTGATCAAATCTCCCGGCTGATTCATGACATCAAGACAAACCCGAATTCCAGACGTTTAATCGTCAGCGCTTGGAATGTCGGCGAAATTGATCATATGGCGCTTCCGCCTTGCCACTGCCTGTTTCAGTTTTATGTCGCGGACGGAAAACTGTCGTGTCAGCTTTATCAGCGCTCAGCGGATGTCTTTCTCGGCGTGCCGTTTAATATTGCGTCTTATGCGCTTTTAACAATGATGATCGCGCATGTGACGGGGCTTGAACCGGGTGAGTTTGTTCATACATTCGGAGACGTCCACATTTACCAAAACCATGTGGAGCAGGTGAATTTGCAGCTGACAAGGGATGTCCGTCCGCTGCCGAAACTGCGGTTTGCGCGAAATGTTGATTCTATTTTTGATTTTACGTTTGAAGACTTTATCATTGAGGATTATGACCCGCATCCGCACATAAAAGGAGCTGTCAGCGTATGATTTCGTTTATTTTTGCGATGGATGAAAACCGGCTGATCGGAAAAGATAACGATCTGCCTTGGCACCTTCCCGATGATCTCGCGTATTTCAAAAAAGTGACGACGGGTCACACCATTGTAATGGGGCGGAAAACGTTTGAATCAATCGGACGCCCGCTTCCGAACCGGCGTAACATCGTTGTAACCTCACGGGACGAATCTTCATTCCCGGGCTGTATTGCCGCCCACTCGGCTGAGGAAGTGCTCAAGCTGATCCCGGCGGATGAAGAATGCTTTGTAATCGGCGGCGCCCAGCTGTACAGTGCGCTCTTTCCTTATGCGGACAGACTCTACATGACAAAAATTCACCATGTCTTTGAAGGAGACCGTTTTTTTTCCGGAATTTAATGAAGCTGAATGGGAATTGACCTCCCGCAAACAGGGAGTAAAAAATGAAAAAAATCCTTACGATTATGAGTACCTTGTATACGAGAAAAAGAATTAAGCAGGGGGACAAGAATTGATTCGTTACGGCTGCCTTGTGATGTACGTTGTATTTATGTTCATGAAAAATATTCAGGAATATATCAATCAAAAAGAGCTTGACCCGCGGCTTTCTTTTCAAAAACAGATGAGGCTGGTGTATGAGCGGCCGAAAGCCTTTATGAGAGGCTGTATTGACGTCTCGGGATCGACAATCGGCATTCATCATGATCAGCCGATCCCGGACGGCCCCGTATTGTATGTGCATCCCAAATTGCGCCCGGCTGATCTTCTGCTGCTCGCGGGACATCTTGAAGAGCCGGCTGGTTTTATCGCTGGCGAGAAAGCTTTCCGGATGCCGTTTCTCGGAAATTGGCTGCGTCTGATGGGTGTCATTTGTGGCGGAGACAGCCGGGATGCAGTGCTTCAGGAGGCGGAAGTCCGTCTGCAAAAAGGGCAAAGTCTGATTCTGTCCGAAGACGGCAAAATCAATCCGGAGGAACTGGCCCTACGTTTCGATCTCCCGATTGTGCCCGTCAGCACTTCGGGAACAGACCGGCTGCTGCGGGGCAGATTACTGAAACGGCTGAAACCGGCTGACATTGAATTACATATAAAGCCCGCTTATTATCCGGCCGGTCAGAAACGGCTCCGTGCATAAAAAAAGCACAGTCTCTATACGAGAGGCTGTGCTTTTTTATTTCAGATAAAGGGAACTTTGACGCAATAAAACAAAATACAGAAAAACATCGAGGCGCTGCCGCCTAAAACAAAACTGTGCCAAATGGCGTGATGATACGGAACTTTTCTCCAAATATAAAATATTGTGCCGGCGGAATACAATAAGCCGCCGAAAAGAAGAAGACCGAAACCGGGGCCTGACAGCGAAGCGTACAGCGGTTTAATGGCGATGATGATCAGCCAGCCCATCATTAAATAGACAAGCGTTGAAAAAATGATAAACCGCTTCACGAAAAAGATTTTAAACACGATGCCTCCGATGGCAAGCGACCAAACAATAATTAAAAGGGTCAGACCGAGCGCCCCTTTAAGGGGTCCTAATAAAAATGGCGTATATGTTCCGGCTATTAATACGTATATCGCGGAATGATCCACAATCTCAAGAATGTCCTTCGTTTTTTATGCTGAATGCTGTGCAAAAGAGTCGAGCTGAGATACAGCAGGAGCATTGAAGCGCCGAAGATTGAAAAGCTGACGATGTCTGTCGGCGAGCCGTATTTCACCGCGAAGATAATGAGAAAAATAAGCGCCGGAATCGACAGCAATACACCGATTCCGTGTGTGACGGCATTTGCGATTTCTTCTTTTATTGTGAACAATCAAATGTCCTCCTTTTTAAAGGATTTGTTTTTGCAGTGACTGCAAAAAGGTCAACCCTTCTAATGTGATTTTTGTTCCTGCGCGTCCCCGGCCTTTTGTCACATAGTTCATCTTTTCTAAGTAATCAAGCCTGTTTCTGACTTGCTGGGGCGTTAATGTCATTGTGCTGTTTTCGCTTAATTCGGATATGCTCCGTCTGCTGGCGGGTTCGCCCTTTGTATTTAAGTCTTTAATTGATTCCAAAATAAACAAAAACTCTTCTTTCTCCATCAATGTCAGCCGTTTTTCTTTTTTCTTAGCGGTTTTCGCTTTCTGGCTGTTTTTGATATACGGCGGGACATGCTCGGGATAAATCGTGCTGCCGGATGCTGCCGCGGCCATATAGTGCGCCGCATTTTCAAGTTCTCTGATGTTGCCGTTAAAGGTGTGCCGCTCAAACAGCGGATAAACGGACGGATCGATATGAATATGCTGCCCCGAGGCTGTCAGCATATGCTGCAGAAGAAGCGGTATATCGCTCTTTCGTTCAGATAAAGCAGGGAGCGGAAGGCATAACACGTGAAGCCTGTAAAATAAATCTATGCTGAACGTGTTTTCCGCGCCGGTATCGCCAAGATTCGCCGTGCTGCTTGCAATGATGCGGGCGGAAAGCCCGGCGTCCAGCTCGGAAAGAAGGCGGGCCTGTACCGAGAGCGGCATGTCTCCGATTTCATATAAGAATAATGTTCCGCGGCGGGCTCTGTTTAATGCACCTTCAGCGCCGAACAGTTCATATTCGAGCCGCTCTTCGCTTTGGCTGCAGTGAACGGTAATAAATAGTTCGCTGTTTCTGCGGGATTTATGGTGGATCGCTCTGGCCATTTGTTTTTTCCGGTTCCGACTTCACCTGTTATGAAGACCGGCAAATCAGATAAGGCAAATTGCGAGGCCAATCGTTTCGCTTCTGAAAAGGTGTGATGTTCGCCGGCCAGCTGATAAAAAGGATCAGTTTGTTCAATTACACTCATGAATTGGCTCCTTTTGGTTCTAATTGGTTTAAGTATAACACGTTTATGCGATCGAAAATATCTTTTTCTCTTGTATCGGTTCATTTAATTTTATTTACAAAATTAAAATAATTGTCTTATTATTTGAATATTCATGTTATAATGGCATATTAAATAGGGATTTAAATAAGAAAGGACTCTGTAAATGAAACCGTTGCTTAAAGAAGACTCTCTCATCCAGGTAAAAGACATTTTAAAAGCGCACCAAAATGTAAAGGACGTTGTGATACATACGCCTTTGCAGAGGAATGACAGACTTTCTGAGAGGTATGGCTGCAACATCTATTTGAAAAGGGAAGACCTGCAGGTGGTCAGATCATTTAAGCTCAGAGGGGCTTATAATAAAATGAGGCAGCTCTCAAAAGAGCAGACTGAAAACGGAATTGTATGCGCAAGTGCGGGAAACCATGCGCAGGGGGTTGCGTTTTCATGCAAACACCTCGGCATTCACGGCAAGATTTTTATGCCGTCAACCACACCGAGACAGAAAGTATCCCAAGTGGAACTGTTCGGAAAAGAATTTGTAGAAATCATATTGACGGGTGACACTTTCGATGATGCGTATAAGAGTTCTGCGGAATGCTGTGAAAAAGAAAACCGCACGTTTATTCATCCGTTTGACGATCCCGATGTCATGGCCGGACAGGGAACGGCTGCCATCGAAATTTTAAATGACATTGACGTTGAACCGCATTTTCTTTTTGCAAGCGTAGGGGGAGGAGGACTCCTGTCCGGGCTCGGCACGTACATGAAAAACATCTCGCCGGATACAAAAATCATAGCGGTAGAGCCGAAGGGCGCAGCCTCCTATTTTGAATCGAAAAAAGCCGGACAAGTGGTTGAACTTGAGAAAATTGATAAATTTGTCGATGGGGCGGCCGTAAAAAAATCGGCGCCGATACCTTTCAAACGCTCGAAACCGTCGTCGATGACGTTGTGCTTGTCCCGGAAGGAAAAGTGTGCAGCACGATTCTCGAATTATATAATCAATGCGCCATCGTAGCGGAGCCGGCGGGGGCATTGTCCGTGTCAGCACTTGATCTGTACAAGGAAGAGATTAAAGGGAAAAACGTCATCTGCATGGTCAGCGGAGGGAATAACGACATCGGCAGAATGCAGGAGATGAAGGAGCGCTCCATGATTTATGAGGGGCTGCAACATTATTTTATCGTTAATTTCCCGCAAAGGGCGGGAGCGCTTCGCGAATACCTAGATGAAGTGCTTGGGCCTGATGATGACATCACCCGGTTTGAATACACGAAAAAAATAACAAAAGCAGCGGCCCCGCATTGGTCGGCATTGAGCTCAAGCATCGGGAAGATTACGGCGCGCTCATTGCCCGGATGAATCAAAAAGGATTTCATTACGTAGAGGTGAATAAAGATCAGGATCTGTTCCACCTGTTAATCTGACTTTTTTTAGAACGGCCGCGCAAAATGACAGACACGCTTTCTCAGATTGTATATAATAAAAAGAAAACAATCGAAAAAGAAGGATTGATATCTTGTTACTCAAAAGCCTAGAGTTCAAACGACAGGACGGGATTCAGGTAAAAGTGACAGAAATACCGGTTGTCACGGAAGGTGAACATTATTTTTTTCAAATTCATCAGCACCTTGAGCTTTATTTGAGAGAGGTTTTTGCTTCACAAAGTGTGAGAACAGTGTATTCATTCCGACAATATGTCAAGCGCCGTATGAAGTGGAAAGATTACGAGGCCGTTTTCAACCAAGAGATTTTAAAACATAACGCATAACGGTGCATATTCCTTAGCGCCTTCCTTTTGATAAGGGAGGGTGCGGGAATTTTTTTATGATGAATGCTGTAAGCGTTTTATCCATGGGGGGAATGGAAATGAAAAAAATGAAAAGCTTCGCTGCCGTCTTTTGTTTGCTGCTCTTGTGCGCCTGCGGGGGGAAAACGATAAAAGACCCGCTGAACTATCAGATTGAACCGTTTTCATACCAGAACCAAGACGGGAAAACAGTGTCACTGAAAAGCTTGAAGGGGCATGTCTGGATTGCCGACTTTATGTTTACAAATTGTAATACGGTCTGTCCGCCGATGACGGCCCACATGACCGAACTGCAAAAAAACTGAAGGCTGAGAATCTGGACGTGCGGATTGTGTCGTTCAGTGTAGATCCTGAAAAGGATACGCCGAAACAGCTGAAAGCATTTGCTGCCAAATATCCGCTTTCGCTTCGCAACTGGGATTTTCTGACCGGTTACAGCCAAAAGGACATTGAAGATTTTGCGCTGAACAGCTTTAAAGCAATCGTCAAAAAGCCGGAGGGAGAGGACCAGGTCATACATCAAACCTCTTTTTATTTAGTCGGACCTGACGGCAAGGTGCTTAAAGATTATGACGGCGTGCAGAAGGTTCCGTATGATGACATCCTCTCAGATGTCAGAGCGGCTGAGGAGCTCAAGTAAACTGGCAGATTAGACATTTTCAAATCTGAAAAAACATGTTACACTTTCCACTAGTAGACGGGGAAGGAGCAACCAGATTGAAGCTGCGAATGTTCTCATTGATCGCCGGACTGGCTTTGCTTTTATCAGCTTGTTCTGTCCAGCGCACCGGTTCTGACGCTGAAGAACCGAAAACGAAAGATCATATTGTCATAGCTGCGGTCGGTGATTCATTGACTGAAGGAGTAGGAGATCCTGGCGGTTCAGGATACGTCGGCAGGGCAGCGGAGTCTCTTAAGAAAAAGGGACATGTGAAAACGGTTGATATTAAAAATTATGCGGTGCAGGGTGACAAAACGTCTGACCTGCTGGAAAAGCTTGATAATAAAAAAGTGCAGAAATCATTAAAGAGCGCCGACTATATCTTTTTTACCATCGGCGGTAATGACTTAATGAAGGTGCTCCGCCAGAATATGATGCAGCTGACGGTTCAGCCGTTCCAAAAGGAAGAGCAACCTTTTGAAAAACGGTTCAAGGCGATCGTTTCAAAAATCCGCAAATATAATGAAAACGCAGAGCTGGTGTATGTCAGCATGTATAATCCATTCACGTTTACGCTGCCTGAATTAAAAGAAATTAATGGGGTTGTAACGGATTGGAACAAGATCGCCGCAAAAGAGCTGGAAAAAGATCCCCACGCCGCTGCGGTGAATGTTGAAGACTTGTTCAGTCAAAAAAGCGGCAGCAGACGGATTTCAAAGGATGATGATTTTCATCCGAACGCAAAAGGATATGCACTCATCGCCGATCGATTATACGGCATCATTGAAAAACAAGGGTTACCAGCAGAATAGGGTGAAATGATGAAAAAGTGGAAATCGCTGTTTTTTGTTCTTCTCGCACTCAATGTGATTGCCGCCGCGGTAATTGTGACATTATTGGTTATGCCGGGAGAGCAGGCGAAAATACAAGATCAGACAAAAAGTGAGTACGGCTTTCATATCACGAGCTCGAAAGAATCTCTTGCCAGGTTTGTGAATGCATACTTAAAAGAGAAGGCATCGAATCAGCTTGACTACAAAGTGGACATCAATAACGATGTGCACGTGGCAGGTAAAATCAAAGCATTCTCAACCTCCATTAACGCGGTCGTCACATTTGTACCGTCCGTACAGGAGAATGGAGATGTGGTTTTGAAAGTGACGAAGTTTTCCTTAGGCGAATTAAGCCTGCCGATCAGCTTTGTGCTGAATTATATGGACAGCTTTTATGAACTCCCGTCATTTGTGCACGTTCATTCCGGGGATAAAAGCATCAAGATCCGTCTGTCGGAAATGCCTTTAGACAACGGCATGTATGTAAAAGCGGATAAAATCAATCTCGACACGGATGAAATTGAATTTTCCTATTACCATCCGAAACAATAAGTTTTCATAAAAAAACACAGATCCTTTCAGGGATTTGTGTTTTTTCGTGTCAGCGTTTTTTATCCAGCTTGCTGAACAGTTTGATTAACGTTGCGAGCTCTTCATCAGAGTAGCAGTCAAACCGTTTAAAAAGTATTCTGTTTTTTCTGGTTGAAATGATCGACAATTTTCTCCCCGGCTTCCGTAATATGGATTCTGATAATTCGTCTGTCCTCTTTGGAACGGATGCGGGTGATCCATTCCTTTTCTACTAAAGCGTCGGTCACTGCGGTAATGTGGCTTGCGGAGACCTCAAGAATGGGGGCGAATTCCGTTACTTTTTTAGGTCCTTGTTCACTGAGAATCCGCAAAATGATAAATTCATTCCTGGACAGCTCTTTATCTAGAATTTCATTAACTTCATTTCTGATTTGTTTAAACACTTTTCGAAGCAAAGCTTCCATATCATACATCATTTGTGTCCTTACTTTCAAATCATGAACCTCCAATATGTAGTCAGCGTGGCATTCGTTCAGCTTCCCCTGAAAGCAGAATTATTTTTATTCTGTTTATACATGCTATAATATAATAATACCACGTATGAACAAAGGAGGGCACCCGTATGTCAGAAAAAAAGAAATCGCCACATTTGCAGGCGGCTGTTTTTGGTGCATGGTGAAGCCGTTTGACGAACAGCCCGGGATTGAAAAGGTGGTGTCCGGCTATACAGGAGGCCATACTGAGAATCCGACTTACGAAGAAGTGTGCAGTGAAACGACCGGACACAGAGAAGCCGTTCAAATCACATTTCAACCTGACATTTATCCGTATGATAAGCTTGTCGAGCTGTTTTGGCAGCAGATCGACCCGACTGATGCAGGCGGCCAGTTTGCAGACCGCGGAAGTTCATATCGGGCGGCGATATATTACCATAATGATGAACAAAAACAAATCGCTGAAGCCTCAAAAAAACAGCTTGAAGAAAGCGGCATATTTAAAAAGCCGATCGTCACAGACATTTTAAAGGCTGAGCCTTTTTATGAAGCGGAAGGCTATCATCAGCACTTTTATAAGAAAAATCCTGATCACTACGGGCGCTACCGTGTAGGTTCCGGACGTCAAGGCTTTCTGGATGAGCATTGGAGGGACAGATAAGATGGCTTTTAATAAAGAAGAAAAAATCAAATCATTAAACCGCATGCAATATGAAGTCACGCAAAATAACGGAACGGAGCCGCCGTTTCAAAATGAATTCTGGGATCACAAAGAAGAGGGGCTGTATGTTGATATCGTATCAGGAAAGCCCTTGTTTACATCTCTGGATAAATTCGATTCTCATTGCGGCTGGCCCAGCTTTACAAAACCGATTGAGGAAGAAGAGGTTGACGAAAAACTGGACACAAGCCACGGGATGATCCGGACGGAAGTGAGAAGCAAAACAGCGGACTCCCACTTAGGCCACGTATTTAATGACGGCCCGGGGCCAAGCGGTCTCCGTTATTGCATTAACTCTGCGGCACTCCGGTTTATTCCGAA
This sequence comes from Paenibacillus lentimorbus NRRL B-30488, assembly GCF_000411595.1. Classification (NCBI taxonomy): domain Bacteria; kingdom Bacillati; phylum Bacillota; class Bacilli; order Caryophanales; family Paenibacillaceae; genus Paenibacillus; species Paenibacillus lentimorbus. The sequence continues at coordinate 32,692 of NZ_ANAT01000024.1, forward strand.
AGACAAGCTGAAGGAAGAGGGCTATGAAGCCTGCCTGCATTTATTTGAAAAATAGAGCTCAGCAATAAGGCCTGCCTATCAGACAGGCCTTTTTTCTATGTTTTTTTTTCTTCATGTAATCGTTCAATAATCTTTACGATTGTGTCTTTTGTGATGAGCGGCGCCTGATCGGATTGATATCTGGGGAGATTGACCTTCCGAAATTCCGGATGTTTGGCGGGATCCGGCAATATCGCGTAAAGATTGCCCCATTCATATAAAGATTCCGTCTCATGAGGAGAGGTCAGTTCTTCATGAAGCTTCTCACCGGGGCGTTTTCCCACTTCAACAGCGGCTGGCCGCGGCAGTCCGTGCCGGAACGCATATTCTTCAAACCCGTGAAGCAGTTCTTCAAGCCTCAGGGACTCCATTTTAAAAATAAACGTTTCTCCGCCCTTTGTAATCGCCGCAGATTGCAGAGTGAGCGTTGCGGCGTCATCGATCGACATAAAAAACCTCGTCATGTTTTTATCCGTAATGGTGAGCGGACCGCCTGCCATCAACTGCTCAAATAAAATAGGAATAACGGAACCGCGTGAACCGAGCACATTGCCGAAGCGGACCGAACAAAACACCGTACCGCGGTTTTGAACATGATGATTTGCCTGATGAAACAGCTTCTCGGACAACAGCTTCGTAGCCCCCATTGTGTTTACCGGGGAAACGGCTTTATCGGTACTGATATTAATCACATGCGTCACTTCTTGCAGCAAAGCGGCTTCTGCGACATTTTGTCCGCCGATAAGGTTGGTTTGAATGGCTTCAAAGGGATTATCCTCACATGTCGGAACCTGCTTCAGCGCAGCTGTGTGAAAGACAATATCAACACCTTTCATCACTTGGTTGACTCTTCTGTAGTCACGAACATCGCCGAGCACAAACGACAGTCTTTGTTCATCCGCGTATTTTTGTTTCATCACATATTGTTTGCTGTCATCTTTGCTGAACACAATGACTTCTTTAGGGGTTAAGAGCAAAAGGCGTTTTACTATTTGGCTTCCGATTGATCCTGTTCCGCCTGTAACGAGAACAGTTTTATCGTGAAAAAACGGTTGTAGCTCTACTGCTTGCTGTTTAGGCATGGCTTATCCTCCAACTCTCGTTTCTCTACCATGCATCATATGTTGAACAATTTCAGCGAGTTAATGAAAGAAACCAATAAATCAAAAATTAGAGAAAAACATTAATCTGATGCGCTTTCATATCGCGTTACCCGATTAATAGAAAAGAAATCACAAATAAAACATTGTACTAAATATTCATTTTAAATATTTGTCCACGTCAATTTTTTCTCTCCATAAATCTCACATGCGGACAATCTTCACAAAAACTTAACACTGAACTTCCTGTATGTATTTTACAATTAAAGTGCACGTTCATAAAAGGAGGATGGAAAATGAATCATTCAAAAACACTTTTGTTAACCGCGGCAGCCGGATTGATGCTCACATGCGGTGCGGTTTCTTCCCAGGCCAAACATAAGCTGTCTAATCCTTATCATTTTACCGTGAATGCGGCGGCGGAAACGGAGCCGGTTGATACAGCCGGTGATGCAGCTGATGATCCTGCGATTTGGCTGGACCCCAAGAATCCTCAGAACAGCAAATTGATCACAACCAATAAAAAATCAGGCTTAATCGTGTACAGCCTAGAGGGAAAGATGCTTCATTCCTATCATACCGGGAAGCTGAACAATGTTGATATCCGCTATGATTTTCCGTTGAACGGAAAAAAAGTCGATATTGCGGCGGCATCCAATCGGTCTGAAGGAAAGAATACCATTGAGATTTACGCCATTGACGGGAAAAACGGCACATTACAAAGCATTACGGATCCAGACCGCCCGATTGCATCAGCAATTGATGAAGTATACGGTTTCAGCTTGTACCACAGTCAAAAAACAGGAAAATATTACGCGATGGTGACAGGGAAAGAAGGCGAATTTGAACAATACGAATTAAATGCGGATAAAAATGGATACATATCCGGCAAAAAGGTAAGGGCGTTTAAAATGAATTCTCAGACAGAAGGAATGGCAGCAGACGATGAATACGGCAGTCTTTATATCGCAGAAGAAGATGAGGCCATCTGGAAGTTCAGTGCTGAGCCGGACGGCGGCAGTAACGGAACGGTTATCGATCGTGCCGACGGCAGGCATTTAACCCCTGATATTGAAGGACTGACGATTTACTATGCTGCTGACGGGAAAGGTTATCTGCTTGCATCAAGCCAGGGTAACAGCAGCTACGCGATTTATGAAAGACAGGGACAGAACAAATATGTTGCGGACTTTCAGATAACAGACGGGCCTGAAACAGACGGCACAAGCGATACAGACGGAATTGACGTTCTGGGTTTCGGGCTGGGGCCTGAGTATCCGTTCGGTCTTTTTGTCGCACAGGACGGAGAGAATATAGATCACGGTCAAAAGGCCAATCAAAATTTTAAAATGGTGCCATGGGAAAGAATCGCTGATAAAATCGGCTTTCACCCGCAGGTCAATAAACAGGTTGACCCGAGAAAACTGACTGACAGAAGCGGAAAATAAACATGAAAAAAGCAGCTTATCAAAGCTGCTTTTTGATGTGAAGAGCGTTTCATGAGAAAGTCCTGGAACGGATAGCCGTAAGCACAGCCGGCAGCCGGTCATACGTGTACGCCGGTACTGTCTCTTGATAATTAAGCGCCGCGATTTGTTTACGTTCACCCGGGTTTGTCATATAAAAATGGATCTTATCCGCAAAATCCGCAAACCCGCTGTAAGAAACAAAGGATGAAAACGGGGGCGCGGGAGAAAGGTCTGTCAGCTGAAAGGCCTGACAAGCCGCAATGTCTAAGCTTCTCGTATTTAAACTGATATTTTCGATGCCGCGTCCGTTCTGATTGAGCGCAAACCGATAAGAACGGTGAGGGTTTAAGACCACGTCTGCGCTGTTGTAATATAATGCGGCATGTTCGGGTTCAATCCATTCATCCATTACGAGCACATTTTGCTGCCTGGCGATTTTTTTAGGCAGATGTCTGCGCCATCCCTTCCCGATAATACGAAGCGTATACGGAAGCTTCGCCGCTGCTTTCACCAGTTCAACGCGGTTCGGGTAAGGGTATCCGATCAGAAGCAGATTTGTGTGAAGAGAGGCTTCAGCAGGTTGTTTCTTAAAAAGCCGCTGATTAACGGGGATCGGGACATAATATACGTGCTGTAAGCCCATTTGCCGGTAAGCATCAAGCGCGTTTTGTTCTATCGTCAAAACGGCATCGGCGAAAGGGGCGATTGTCATGCTCACATCGAAATAAAAAGGATCCTCCGTCATCCATAGATAAACGGGAATCTGTTCTGTCTTCAGCCATTGAAGCCATTCAGACGGAATACGGTCTCCCGTCATCATCAGACTGATGTCTGGTTTGAATGCCCGTATACTGCGGATGGTATCTTCCTCAAACTCAGAAACAGAAAAAAAGCGGACGGAAGACTGTAAAAAGCCTTCCTCGATCCAGCGGTCAAAATACGTGTATATGCCTTTATATCCTGAACGGATATATAAAACGTTCATATGCTGTTACGAAGTGAACGTGACACTTTCAACTTTGTCGACGTCAAGCAATGTTGTAGCAGAGCCTGCCGGTGTAACGGAATTTTCCTGCGTAACAAAAACGATTCCGTGAATTTCGTCAAAGGCAACAAATTGAACCGGGCCGATCATGTCTCCTGAATCCATCACAATGCTGATGACAGTGCCGGGCTGAATTCTTGCAAAAATCCATCTCGCCGCTAATGAAATACCGCTTCCCAATACAGATTGTGCGCTGAGACTGTCTTTCGCCGCTGCTTCATCTACTTTTGCATCAATTGCCGATTCCAATAAATCTTTTACTTTGTTTTCCACATTATCTCCTCCATCTGTGCCGCCAGATAAAGCGCTGTTGTCAAATACAGGGGCTAAAAGAGTTTTCAATAACGCCTTTTTAAGCTCCAAACGATCCTCGCTCATGCGAACATACACCTCCTTTAACAATTTCAACCTCACGTTTATTCATATTCCTGATTGAAGAGATTGGTATAAGTCGAATGCCGTTTTGCTTGTGTTTTTTTCAATATTTAATCAAACAGCTGAATTTTCGAATCAGGCTTTGTTTACCTATGCGGATTGTAAGAGTATGACATACATTGTATAGATTAAAAAATGAAGGAGAGGAATACTTTGGATTCAGAAGAAACTGTAAAACACGGGGGTTTTGAGGAGGAATTTCAGCTCGTACTGCTTCTTCTTCTTTTGTTATCCCGTCAGCCGTCCGGAGATCATTCAGATTTGCGGCGTCAGCTTGTAATGGCAAAAGAGCTTGGGGTTCCTGTATCACGCGTCAATCTGATTAACGGCAGCACACTGCAAAACGTAATTGTCAAAGAAGTGCTGTCAGATTTGGCCGTTTTTCAAAATCCGCTCAATAATACGAGATCAAACGTCGCGATTTCAAGCATCGTCAGCTGGGGTGCTTTTTAATAACGGATATCAGGCTCTGTCTCTTTCGGAGCCGTTTTTTACGTTTTACAGAAGGGGTGATGGGATGGAAAAGAAGATCTCAATTATCTTAACGAGTTACAACAAACCGGATCTTGTGAAACAGGCGATTGAAAGTGTTTTGCATCAGACCTACAGCAATTGGGAGCTGTTTGTGATGGATGATCATTCAAATGAAGAAACTTCGGCTGCCATCAGTACGTATATAAAAGATCCTCGCATATATTATGACAACAGTTTTATCAATCCTGCCGAACGGCTGAAGTCGACCCGGTATGCCGTTTTGATTAATGATGCGCTTTCACGGGCTAAAGGCGAATACATCACTTATTTGACAGACGACACCGTATTTCATCCGGATAGGCTCAGCCGCATGGCGGAAGTTCTTAATCAATGCAGCGGGTTTGATGCCGTCTATTCCAGCCAGAAGGTGATACATGTAAACGGGCGCGGAACAGAACAATTCCACTTCTATCGTTTTGCTGAAGAGGTGCTTGATCAGGCCGCTTTTCTCGTTGATCACTGTTCAGTGATGCACCGGAGATCATTGCTTGAGCGTGTGAAAGAGAAGTTCGGCAGCTTTTGGGACGAAGATGTTATTCATTGGAATCACGGAGACTCTGTTTTTTGGAGCAGGCTCAACACATTTACATCATTTCTGCCGATAAAAGAAGTGTTGGATACGACCTATAAAACACCCCACTCATTTCAGAACACGTATCAATCGCTTCCGTCTGTCCTGATCGACGGATCCTTTGTAAAGGGGACGGATCAGAAAGTATATCAGCTTGACCGAAATAAAAGGAAGCCTGTAAACGAGCGCTGGCATACGTTATATGAAGGCCGAACCGTCGTCATTCCGGATCCGTTTTTATTTCAATATGAGGAAGAGGACTCCGCCAGTATTCCGAATTTTCAGCTCGTCAGGGATCAGTTTCATGTTTATTTTATAGAAGACGGGGAGAAAAGGCTGGTTGATCATAGCGCATTTCGCTTTTACCGATTTAAACGGCATGACATCCCGGCTTTAGAACGGGACGAAATACAAGCGTTTCCGGACGGTCCGCCGATCAGCCGGGGGACATCGGGCTGTATTCAACATCTGCCCGGGAGAATGCTGTTTCGCATTGAACGGGAATTTTATGTTTATTTGAGAGGGGTTCTCCATCCGATCAGTCATGACGTAGCGAAACGCTTTTTTGCGAATCAGAAGGCGATACCCATTTCCTTTCAGCAAATTAAACAATTACCAATTGGAATGCCGTTCTATCCGGTGTACGATGAAATTATGAGAAATCTCAATATAACAAAAGGTTGAGAGATGCAGTCGGATGTGTAAGGAAAAGGAGAGCTTTTATGACCGATCAATTTGATAAAACCGAGAAGCAGTATATAGAGCTTACTTCCGGCATTCAGAGGTTCGAGCATTTCAGTGTATATACGGACCCTTTTTTGCCGCAGATTTTTTCGCATAACTTTGTTCAGCTGCACCGTACATTTCCGTTAGACAAACTGCTGCCGTTTTTTTCGTCCGTTCCGGGCATGCTTCAAGCCAATTATATTCATGTGAAAGCGGCTCCGGAGCACACGTTTCCGCTTCTTCTGAAACAAACTCTGGTAAAACAGGGCTGCGTAGTGGAAGATGAGCTGTTTTTTGCAAGGAAACTGGCAAATGGGGACCTGCAGGCCGGACACCCGCTCACTGCTTGGGGGACGGAAAAAAGCCTCGCCGACGGGTCGTCTATTATGAACATCTATGATGCCCTTTACATTGGCGAGGCGGCGGCCGAACAAAAGCTTGAGCGGAAATATCCTTTGTATAAGGACGGAACGGTTATGCTTGTCGTGTGCTACAGCGACGCCTCGCAAACGATTCCGATCGGCTGCGGAGAGCTTTTCATCAACAAAGCAGATAAAACCGCAAAAATAGAAGAAGTCGCAATTCTGGATCAATTCCAACGAAAAGGCTACGGATCGATATTGATGAATGAGCTGATGGCGGCGGCAAAGCTGAACGGCATGGAAACCGTATACCTTGTGACGTCCGGGATGGACGGTGTAAACCGCTTTTATGAAAAACTCGGTTTCAAAAGATTTCGGCGCGTGCATACAATTTTTCATTATTTTCTTACATAGTTGGGCATTCGCATAAACCAATTGGGAGTTGGCCCGCATACAATGCCGTATATCGTAAGAAGAAAGGATGATTTGCGTATGTACGGATACGGATATGGCTACGGTTGCGGCAGTTTTGGCTATGGTTACGGGCACGGCGGCTGCGGAGGCGGAACCAGCACTTTTGTGCTGATCGTTGTATTGTTTATTTTATTAATCATCGTCGGTGCGGCTTTTATTTGTTAGACTGAAAAAAATCCTATAATGAAAATCAGCCTGCAGAGAACATCACTTTCTGCAGGCTTTTTGTTATTTCCATGCTGAAAAATCAGCTTGAAAAACATTTTAATACATATTACCTTTCTGGAGAAGGGGGAGAAAATGTGAACATAACGATTGAAGAATTACCCGAATCCAGAATTGCTTATTTCCGAAACGTCGGAGAGTATGGCGGAAAGCAAAACAAAGAACTGATGGAGTCATTTAAAAACTGGGCGCAATTGAATGGCCTGCTTGATCATTCTGTCATTTTAGGAATTCCGCAAGATCATCCGAATCGTACTCCTAAAGAGAAATGCCGCTATGATGTTTGTCTTGTTATCAATCAAGACCATGTGCCTGAACCAGCCCGGATCGGTACATTTTCCGGAGGGAAGTACGCTGTTTTCTTGCTTGATCATACAAAAGAGGCAGTCAGCGGATTTTGGAACACTGTTTTTTCTGAGATCGAAAAAAATAATTTATCAATCAGAGAACAGCCCATTATCGAAAGGTATACTTTACAAAAGGTGAATCATCATTTGTGTGAAATATTGATTCCCATACAGTAAAGAAGACGGGAATTTTCCGCCTTCTGCTTATACAGGTTCAGATCAAAAATGATGTGATGATGAGCTGAGCAGATAAATAGCAGAACCGAAGAAAGAATAAAATCAACAGTAGTAATAGAATTTCCAGAACGCTCTTCAGGCTGTCGGGACATCTCCGGCAGCCTGTTTTACAGAAAGGTATTTTCTGCAAAAAACTTTTTGAAGGAAAGAATGCGGTTATTCATCTGTTCATACAATGAAGCAAATGGGTTTTCGAGGTGGAAAGATATGGGGAGCTATTTAATCAAACCGGAGCTTGACGCAAATTATCCGTCAGTCAGTCATGGAAAGGGATCATATGTGTATGATCAGGAGGGGAACAAGTATCTTGACGGAGCATCGGGGGCGGTCACTTGCAATATCGGTCACGGCACGGAGGATATTATACAAGCTTTAAAAGAGCAGCTTGACTCCGTTTCGTTTGTGTATCGCTCGCAATTCACCAGTACTCCGGCAGAAGAACTGGCTTTATTTCTGGCCGATCATCTGCCGGGCGGGCTGAATTGGTCATTTTTTGTAAACAGCGGCTCAGAGGCAGTCGAAACAGCGATGAAAATAGCCGTTCAATATTGGCAGGAAAAAGGGCAATACCAAAAATCCGTCTTTCTATCAAGATGGGGCAGTTACCACGGCATTACTTTGGGAGCGCTTTCATTATCGGGGTTCTACGAACGGAGATACCGCTTCACCCAGCTGCTTGAACGGTTTCCGGCCGTTTCAGCGCCTAATATGTATCGTTCAGAGCTGAAGGGAGAGGAATTTGTGAAAGCTGCGGCGGCTGAACTGGAAACGGCTGTTCAGCGGATCGGTTCCTCATTTATCGCGGGTTTTGTCGCAGAGCCGATTGTCGGAGCAGCCGGGGCGGCCATCACTCCGCCGGCAGGTTATTATGAAGCGCTTGAGGTTGTCTGCCGCAGGCACGGTATTTTGTTTATTGCGGATGAAGTCATGACGGGGCTCGGGAGAACAGGGCGGATGCTTGCTTCTGAGCATTGGGCGATCGCCCCTGATATCGCGGTGCTCGGAAAAGGGTTAGGCGCCGGTTACGCTCCGATTGCGGCAGCTGTTGCGTCTGATGACATCATTGAAACGATCAAGCGGGGCTCCGGGGTCATTATGAGCGGACATACGTACAGTGCCAACCCATACTGTGCAAGAGCGGCGCTTGAAGTGCTTCGCTATGTCAAGAAACACGAGCTGCTTCGGCAGTCAGAGGAAAAAGGCGTAATGCTGAAGCGGAAATTAGAAGAAATCAAAGACCGCAGCGGGGTGATCGGGGATGTCCGCGGTAAAGGCCTCCTGATCGGGGTTGAATTCGTTAAGGATAAAACGACGAAGGACGTTTTTTCGAAAAAACAGGCCTTCACCGAAAAAATCATTAAAGCGGCAAAAAAACGGGGCCTGCTTATTTACCCAGCAAAGCCCGGTATAGACAGCGGAGAAGGAGACGCCGTCATCATCGCCCCGCCATTCACGATTTCATATGCTGAGCTGGATGAGCTGTCGAATCTATTTTCCCAGTCCGCAGAAGAAGCTGAAAAAATGATGAAGAAGGATTGAGCTGATATGTCTATTTTTCATAAAAAAATCGATATTCATGAAGCAATTGCCGATGTCAAGGACGAATCTGTCATCATGTTCGGCGGTTTTGGGGGAGTGGGTTCACCTCCGTCATTAATCGAAGCGATTTTGGAAAGCGGCGTTAAAGAATTGACCGTCATCTGCAATGATGCCGGATTTCCGGAAATCGGTATCGGCCCGCTTATCGTTCATAAGCGGGTAAAAAGGCTGATCGCTTCCCATATCGGCTCAAATCCTGTCGCAGGCAGACAAATGACTGACGGAGCGCTTGAGGTGGAATTTTCGCCGCAAGGGACGCTTGCTGAACGGATTCGCGCAGGCGGAGCGGGGCTAGGCGGTATTTTAACTGATATCGGCATTGATAACGCAACCGTTTGTGAAAACAAAGAAACCGTAACGATTGACGGAAAGTCCTATTTAGTTGAAAAAGCGCTGACGGCTGATTTCGCTTTTGTGTCCGCACATATTGCTGATGAATTCGGAAATCTGACGTTTGACAAAACGGCGCGCAACATGAACCCGCTGATGGCTGCTGCGGCCGAAAGAACATTTGCTGAGGCGGCAGAGATTGTGCCTGCCGGCGAACTTGACAGCGAGCATATTGTAACGCCGGGCGTTTTCGTGGAGGGTGTCGTGCAAAGTGAAGGGGTGAAGTGGAGATGGGCTTGGGAATAGCGGAAAGAGAGAGTATCGCGAGGCGGGCCGCCAGTGAAATTACCTCAGGTATGATTGTCAACCTGGGGATCGGCATTCCTTCTTTAGTGCCGAACTTTCTGCCGGCCGGCATGGAGGTAATGCTGCAGGCGGAAAACGGCGTCCTCGGGATCGGCGGTAGTCCGGAGCGCGGAGAGGAGGATGAGCTTTTATGCAATGCAGCCGGATTTCCTGTCAGTACAGTTAAGGGTGCTTCCTATTTTGATTCAGCTCTGTCTTTTGCCATGATCAGAAAAGGGCTGATAGATATTACCATTTTAGGCGCGCTCCAAGTCAGCAGGACAGGTGATCTCGCCAATTGGCTCGTGCCGGGGAAAAAAGTGCCCGGAATGGGCGGGGCGATGGAGCTTGCCCAAGGCGCGAAAAAAGTGGTTGTCGTCATGAGCCACACCGATCAGAAAGGCCGGCCGAAGCTGGTCGAAAGCTGTTCATTGCCGCTTACAGCAGCGGGCTGTGCAGATCTCATCATTACAGAGAAAGCCGTCATCAGCATAGATGAGGGAGCTTTTGTTCTTGAGGAACTGCTGAATGGCACGACCATAGACGATGTCATTCAAACAACGGATGCCGAAATCAGATTGGGAGAATGTTTTCTTAAAAGGGGGTCTGTCCATGGATCAATTAGAAAAGAAAGTCACTGAGTGGGCGGAAGAAAACACAGCAAAAGCGGTAAGCCTGCTGAAACGGCTGATCGGGGAAAAAAGCACGTTCGGCCATGAATTTAACGCACAGGCAGTCGTTTTAGAAAAACTGAGACAGTTTGACATGGATATTGATGTCTGGGAGCCGAGTGTCAAACAGTTGAAAGAGCATCCTTATTTTGTATCGGAACGCGAAGACTTCCATGAAAGCCCGAATATCACAGCCGTAAAGAAAGGGGCCGGGGGCGGAAGATCACTGATACTGAACGGACATATTGATGTTGTCCCGGAAGGAAATCCCGCCGCATGGACGTATGAACCGTTTACCGCTGTTGAAAAGGACGGCAAAGTTTACGGACGCGGTTCAACGGATATGAAGGGCGGCAATACAGCCCTCTTGTTTGCGTTAGAAGCGCTTGAAGCCTGCGGGATTACGTTAAAAGGAGATGTTCTGTTTCAAAGTGTCGTAGATGAAGAGTGCGGCGGCGCGGGAACACTGGCGGCTGTTATGAGGGGCTACAAGGCTGACGGGGCGCTTATTCCCGAACCGACTAATTTAAAGCTGTTTGTTAAGCAGCAAGGGTCTATGTGGTTCCGCATTACGGTAAGGGGATTGTCCGCACACGGCGGCACCCGCTATGAAGGGGTGAGCGCCATTGAAAAAAGCCTGCATGTCATCACAGCCCTTAAAGAGCTTGAACACGTCCGCAACGCCCGTATCACAGACCCGCTTTATCGGGACGTTCCGATTCCGGTTCCCATTAATATCGGCACCGTCCAAGGGGGAACGTGGCCATCATCGGTAGCTGACCGTGTGGTGATAGAAGGCAGGTGCGGAATAGCGCCGGATGAAACGCCCGAAGCAGTAAAAGAAGAGCTGGCAAGCTGGCTGAAAGATTTGGAGTACCGGGATGAATGGTTTAAACACCACCCCGCGGAAATAGAATGGTTTGGGGCTCAGTGGCTTCCGAATGATCTCCCGGATGAGCATCCGCTGATTTCCGCTCTGGAATCTTCTTTTGAGAAAATGAAAGGGGCAAAACCGGTTCGTGAAGCGTCCCCGTGGGGAACGGACGGAGGGCTTTTGCAGCACGCGGGACAGACGCCGGTCATCGTCTTCGGTCCGGGGGAAGTCAAGGCGGCGCATCAGGCGAATGAATACATTGAAGTCCGGGCATTAATCGATGCCGTCAAAATCATTTCTCTTTTTATCATGGAATGGTGCGGGGTGGCAGATGGGGGTGACGGAGCTGATAAAGGAACTGAGGGCTGAAAGCGGAGCGGCCGAGATTGATGCAGACCGTTTCAATGAGCGGCTCAGAGTCATTCGTTATGACGGACAGATCACGGCGCTTATACCGGCCGTTTTGGCAGAAGCAAAGCAAGAAGGAGCCCAAAAGGTGATTTTCTTTGCCAAGCGCGGCGATGAGCCGGAATTTGTCAAGCATCTTTTTATTGTTGAGGGTGTCATAGACGGGTATTACAACGGGCATGAGGCTGTTGTGATGGTGCGCTATTTATCAGAGGAACGGAGACGGTCAGATCCATATGTATCAGAAGATTCGACTGTTGACTGTTTATATGAGACACCGCGGCGGGGACTGACTCAAACAGAAAGCACGCTGATGTTCAGAAAAGCGGACGAAGATGATGCAGACTGCTTATCGCACTTATATAAACATGTTTTTCTTACCTATCCGACTCCTGTCTTTAATCCCCTTTATATTAAAAAAACAATGAAAGAAAACACCATCTATTATGCCGCATTCGATCAGGATCGTCTCATTGGGGCGGCAAGCGCAGATATCAATCCGGTTTTGGGGCACGCTGAAATGACCGATTGCGCGGTTCTGTCAGATTACAGGGGGAACTCCGTAACGGCACACTTGTTTAAAGCGTTGGAGCAGGAACTCGCTGGCCGGGGAATCATTCATCTTTTTCCTTGGCCCGTGCAGCGTCTTACGGGATGAATGCCGTTTTGTATCATGCGGGATACGGCTACAGAGGCAGGCTTGTGAACAACTGCCGCATTTCAGAAGGGCTCGAAAATATGAATATATGGTGCAAGACTTTACGTTTGGCCATTCATAAGGAGGAATTCGTTTGACAAACAAATGGTTTCAGCCGAAGCGTCATTGGAAGGAGATTGAATTGTGGAAAGATGTGCCGGAAGACAAGTGGAATGATTGGCTGTGGCAGCTCACCCATACTGTAAGAACCGTCGATGACCTGAAAAAAGTCATTCATTTGACCGAAGAGGAAGAAGAAGGCGTCAGGATGTCTGTAAAAACCATTCCCCTGAACATTACGCCTTATTATGCTTCTTTAATGGATCCCGATAACCCGAGATGTCCGATCCGCATGCAGTCCGTGCCGCTGTCAGAAGAGATGCATAAAACGAAATATGACCTTGAAGATCCGCTGTTTGAAGATGAAGATTCACCGGTTCCCGGTCTTACGCACCGCTATCCCGACCGCGTTCTTTTTCTGGTGACAAATCAATGCTCGATGTATTGCCGATACTGCACCAGAAGGCGTTTTTCCGGACAGATCGGAATGGGAGTGCCGAAAAAACAGCTCGATGCGGCAATCGCTTACATCCGGGAAACGCCGGAAATCCGTGACTGCCTGATTTCCGGCGGAGACGGGCTTTTAATCAACGATCAGATTCTGGAATATATTTTGAAAAACCTGCGTGACATCCCCCACCTTGAAATTATCAGGATCGGAACGAGAGCGCCCGTCGTATTTCCGCAGCGGATAACGGATAACCTTTGTCAGATTTTGAAAAAATATCATCCGGTCTGGCTGAACACTCATTTTAATACGAGCATCGAACTGACGGAAGAATCGGTTGCGGCGTGTGAAAAGCTCGTTAACGCAGGTGTTCCGGTCGGTAACCAGGCCGTTATTTTAGCAGGTATTAACGATTCGGTGCCGATTATGAAAAAACTCATGCATGATTTAGTGAAAATCCGCGTGCGTCCGTACTATATTTATCAATGTGATTTGTCAGAGGGAATCGGCCATTTCAGAGCGCCTGTTTCAAAAGGATTGGAAATCATTGAAGGGCTGAGAGGCCACACAACAGGCTTTGCCGTGCCGACCTTTGTCGTCGACGCCCCGGGCGGAGGCGGTAAAATCGCCCTGCAGCCGAACTACTTGCTCTCCCAAAGTCCGGAGAAAGTAGTGATCAGAAACTTCGAAGGGGTGATTACATCTTATCCCGAGCCGGAAAACTATATCCCGAATCAAGCCGACGACTATTTTGAATCTGTTTTTCCGGGAACAATGGCCAAACGCGAGCCGGTCGGACTGAGCGCCATTTTCGCGGACAAAGAGGTTTCGTTCACACCGGAAAATGTATCGAGGATTGACAGAAGGAAAACGTTTACATCAAACCCTGATCATGAAACGCTGAAAGACCGCAGGGAAAAGAGAGATGAATTGAAAGAAAAGAAATTTATTGCACAGCAAAAGAAAGAGCAAAAAGCAGGATCGGAAGTCGGAGGTGAGTCGCCGTGAAGCCATGCGAGTGGTGCGGCAATCAGAAGGCGTCAGCTTGTCAGGCGGCTGTGTACTGGGAGCTTCCTGACGGTACGAGAGCCATAGAAATTACAGAAACACCCGCATTCGCCTGTTCCTCCTGCGGCATGACGTATCAGGAGGAAGCGGTCATAGCGGAAATCGAAAATCAGCTTTTTTTAGTCAATGCAAAAAAATTACCGGAAACACTCACATATCAAGAGCTGATGGGGACAGAACGGATCTTAAAACGGAATTATTTTGACTTCTCCTAGTCTTCTTTTGTTGTAATTTCACACTTGAATTGTATAATAGTACAACAAAAGACAGTCATCAGGAGGGGAAACCCATGAAATCCTTTTATCACTATTTGATGAAATACAGGCATCCCAAACCGCAGGACGCAATCAGCCGGTTTGCGAATCAGGCATACGAAGATCACGGCTTTCCGAAAACGTCAAGCGATTATCACGAGCTCAGTTCTTATTTAGAACTGAGCGCCGACTATTTAGAAACGATGGCGACATTTGATGAAGCTTGGGAAAAATATGAGACCGAGGTGCATCACGCCTGACGAAAAACCGCACATTGTGCGGTTTTTTCTGTTGAAATCACTCGCTTATGAGGTGCCGTATGATCAAATCCCGCAATGCCGTCCGTTTTGATCAGCACGTAAACAAATCTTCCTGACGGCACGGATCATAAGGCAATAGAATGTATAGCTGCAGAGTTCACCGGAGCAGGCCTGCTGCCGGAGGGGGCCCGGGTAAGGAGCTCTTTTCACGGAGAAATCATCAAACATTTAAATGAAGTGAGAGGAATCAAATGATCTATGGTGAAGCACTGACGTTTGGACGGAAAAGGGGATTTTATGTGACAAGGTTGAAGCGGGTTGAAGTTGTGGCTTCATTGAAAGCCGAAACGAGTTTGGTTCTTCATGATAAACAAGCCATTACGAATATGCAGCCGGAATTGGATCTCCATACACCTTCAATGATGTGTTTCACGGCAAATTTTGAACATCACGGCGGTGATATTGTCAACATGCCTTCGGGCCGGGTATTTACCTTTGCGTCATGGAGAAATAAACAAAAACTCATTCAAAATAGGCGCTTTTTGTCTCGTCATTGTTACTGCTCATTCGATCGAGAGCGCAATGCCATCAGACGCTTCTGTTACGGTAAGTGAAAAAACGCACAAGCATGTTGCGGTTTTTGACATTTTGAACAGGTGCAGAAATAGATATTTCCTGTGGTTTTCATGCCCATGCGAAATGATGGCGGCCGGCATACGATAGCGTATGACAGTCCGCGGCAAGGGGGAGACAGCATGAAGCCAGATAAACCGAAATTTCAAGTGGGAGACATCGTGGTCGTCGTGATGTACGGAACCGTCGGCACCATTACGAAGGTTCATCAAATTGATAAACATTATCTTTATGAAGTCAATCATAATGAAGTGCTTTATTTTGAATCGTCCATCCAGCTTTATAAAGATTATGAGGGCGTGATCGTCGATATGGAAAAATTGGATATTGAATATGAATTTTTGATCGGCGATGTCGTATATGTAAAGGACTACGGAAAGGAATTATTCCGAGTTATCGGTCACAGAACTGAAATTTGGAGATATTTAGAGGATGGCTGGGAGGATATTATTTATGAGCTGACTCGGCTGAAAGACGGAGAGTGGCTTGAAACGGAGGAAGAGGATCTCACGCTGGTTCTGAGAAAATATGAAATGGATCAGTTTGTGCATCAGCTGCTGTTTGTCCACTATGTTGGGGAAGCATCTCATGAGATCGGCGAGGATACCGTCGCGTCTGCTCTTCTTCAGTTTGAAGGCGATGCTGATGATCCCGATGCCCTGCATGTGCTGGCGGTATCGATTGTAGATGAGCTGCTTGATATTTATAACGATTATAAGATTCTTTATCATTTGTTCGGTGACGAAGAATATAAAGATATGATGAATTTTGTGCTGGAAAGCCTGCGGGAGCATTTCAGCTAGCCGGCAAAAAAACGGACGGTGACATATAAAAACCAGGGCAGACAGCCGGCAAAGATGACAAACGACATTCCTTTCAGCACTTTTTCCAATACGATATCAAATCCATCTCCGTCCAATAAAGCCATCATTTTCGTCATCATCTTTTCTCCCTCCGGGGCTTGTTTTTTAAAAGTATATGAGCGGACAAAACGTTTAGAACTTTCGGGTATAATTTGAACGGTTTTTTCATAAAACATAAAAAAGGAGGCGGTGTTTGCATGAAAGAAATAGATCTTGTGATTGACACAGAAGAAATAGCTGATTATTTTTACAGTCAGCTTGCTATGCGCGGGTACATACCGAGTGAAGAGGAAATCTTCGAAATAGCCGACATCACCTTTGATTATTTATTAGAAAAATGTATGATAGACGAAGAGCTTGATGAAGACTGAAACTGCGGAACCGAAGTGAAAAAGCTTCGGTTTTTTCAATCAGCTCGGGAGAATGAAACATGGGGGGAAAACGTTGTACAAGCCAGCAAGTCTTTTCGCATTGTTTATTCTGCTCGCAGCAGCAATCCGGATAGAAGCCGTCCGGGCTTTTGATGAGCGTGTGATAGAAGCGGCTGTCAGGATCAGGTCTGTCTGGCTGAATGAATTGATGTTATGGATAACGGAGCTCGGCACGACCGCGGTGCTTTTGCCGCTTCTTCTTTTGACAGGCGCAGCTCTGTATATGTACAAAAAACGCCGGATGTTGTTTTTTGCCGTTTCTCTTTCTCATTGAACGGATTGTAAACATAAAATAAAAGAATTGATTGAAAGAGCCAGACCCGCTTTTGAACCGCTCGTCCATGAAACCTCATACAGTTTTCCGAGCGGCCACTCCATGAATTCGGCAGTGATGTATCCCGTCATCGCTTACTTTTTGATCAAGCATGTTCCGTTTTTCACGAAAAGAAAGAGGGCCGTCACCGTCTTTACCGGAGTTCTCGTCATTCTGATCGGATTCAGCAGAATTTATTTGGGCGCGCATTTTCCGACGGATGTCCTTGCCGGATTCAGTCTCGGACTTTGTCTCGTTTCGCTTTTTGCGCTCTTTGACGAAAAGTATCATCCGTTTCGACAAAAATAGAGACAGGAAAATTGAGAAAAAACGCTAATACTATTAAGAAATAAGAGGGAGGGATCTTGATGCTGTTATCGCTGCCCGTGTTTAAAAAAAGACTTGTGCCTATGATGTGACGATTTTTCAAACACCCCGCTACGGCGAGAAAAAGGGATACAGGGTCGTCTATCGGACAGAGCTGGCCGCTGACAATCATCAAGACGCACTGGAAAGGGCATTTTCTGTTTTTAATGTGCCTGATACGGTCCCAAACGACTATCAAGCCAGATTCATAGCGACCGGAGACGTCATACTCATAGACGAAGGAAGAAAAGGAAAGACCTATTACAGGCTTAACCCTGCGGGATGGAGCAAAATTAACCGGCTGCTCGTCCAGCCGAGGTAAGACGGGGCCGGCTGAATCTTCAGCCGGCTTCCGTATTGTCTGGGAAAGACAGTGTTAAGGCTTCCGTTTAGCGGCGGAATGCTCTTTTCCATGCGCTTCATCAGCTGCAATGACGTCTGAAACGGGCACGTGATTGTTCTTTTTCTGGCCGGTCACCCGGTTGCGCTGTTTTTTGCCCATTATGTTCACTCCTTTTTCTTTAGGCTGTCATCCCGCATATTCTGCCCAAGATCGCCCTGATCATGCTGATGATTGTCTCTTACCGTTATTCAGTGTACAATGGGTGGGAGTTTGAATAGGCAGGAGGAAAAGGAAATGAGTGTACATATAAACGCAGAAAAAGGCCAAATTGCGGATACAGTGCTTTTGCCGGGAGATCCGCTCCGAGCGAAATTTATTGCGGAAACGTATCTTGAAAATGTGGAATGCTATAATGAAGTCAGAGGAATGTACGGATTTACGGGTACATATAACGGCAAAAAAGTATCAGTCCAAGGCACCGGCATGGGTGTTCCGTCTATCTCTATTTATGTGAATGAACTGATTCAAAGCTATGATGTTCAAAACTTAATCAGAGTCGGCTCATGCGGAGCCATCCGTAATGACGTGAAGGTGCGTGACGTGATTTTGGCGATGACGTCTTCAACAGATTCACAGATGAACCGTGTCGCCTTCGGCAGTGTAGATTATGCTCCTTGCGCAGACTTCGAACTGCTTCATAAAGCGTACCAGGAAGCGCAAAAAAACAATCTTCCCGTAGCGGTCGGAAGCGTCTTCACCGCCGATCAGTTTTACAATGAAGACTCCCAAATCGAAAAGCTTGCCAGATACGGCGTCCTCGGCGTAGAGATGGAAACGACTGCTTTATATACGCTTGCCGCTAAATACGGCAAAAAAAGCGCTGTCTATCCTGACTGTAAGCGATCACGTATTAACGGGAGAAGAAACAACGGCAGAAGAGCGTCAAACGACTTTTCATGATATGATTAAACTGGCGCTGCATACTGTATCGTAAACTTGAGATGAGGGTTATGCTGATTAAAGCAGCCCTCTTCTTTATGCATCGCCCTGATTCAAAAAAAGAAAGGTAAGGGTAAAATGAAGAAATCCACTAAATGGTTCTCGCTCGCTGCCGCTCTCAGCGTAACCGCAATCGTGGGCACCGGCTGCAGCATTTCAGGCGGCGACAGCCATAAGGACACAAAAACAGCAGCTGAAACAAAACAATCAGATGACACATCAAGCAAAAAGACAACGAAGACAGAAAACAGCGATTTTGTATTGGAGAGCAAATATTTTAATGATATTAAAGAAGTGAACGGGCTTGAGACCATTCAAAACCCGACAAATACACTTGCGCTCGTAAATAAGACATATACGCTGCCGGGAGATTATAAACCGAATGATCTCGTGATCCCGAAAGTCGAATTTTCTTTTACTGAGAAGATCGAGAAACGATATATCCGCAAACCTGCCGCCGATGCTTTGGCGGAACTATTCAGCGCCGGGAAAAAGAAGGTTATGACCTGGTTGCTGTTTCAGGATACCGCTCTTATGACAGACAGAAAGTTATTTTCGATAATGAAGTCAGTCTGAAAGGTGAAAAAAAGGCGAAAGAAGCCGTCGCATATCCGGGGCAAAGCGAACACCAGACGGGGCTTGCCATGGACATCTCCAGCAAAAGCAACGGATATGAGCTGAATGAAGCGTTCGGAAACACGGCGGACGGCAAATGGGTGAAAGACCATGCGTATGAATACGGCTTTATCATCCGCTATCCTAAAGGCAAAGAAAATGTTACAAAGTATGAGTATGAACCATGGCATTTACGCTATGTAGGCAAAAAAGCGGCAAAAGCCATCCATGACCATCAATTAACGCTTGAAGAATATTTTAATGAAGTAAAGAAAGTGTAATGAGAAGAAGCCCGCTTGAAAAATAGAAAGCGGGCTTTCTTTATTACCAGAAGAGCAGACCTCCAAGCGCAAATCCGGTAATGAAACCAAGGCCGATACCGTAGGCTGCTCCCCAGCCTCCCCAGCCTCCTCCCCAATAACCGAATCCGTACCCTCTGTGACGGCCGCCGACAGGGGTGATATACACTTTGCTGTTAGTCACCCGTACGATTCTTCCGACGTGGACTCTGCCGTTTCGTTCTGTAATTCTTGCTACTTTTCCTTGGTGCTGCCGGCAAAGATGATAATAGTTTTGCATCTTTTCTCCTCCTATCCAACCTATCTTTCTATGTCAGCTTATGATAGAGTGCGGTAAAAAGGTTGGACGAAAACAGGAGGACAATTGCCGTTTTACTTGTAAGCGACAAAAGCGCAGTGTCCCATATATTCACGGTACGTCTGCATAAGCTCGTAATGAGCCGTCAGCGTATCGTAGTGAACCGGCTGAATAACGGGCGATAAATCCATTTCTGTAGTCGGCTCCTGCGCATTGTTTTCATAGACAGCGGGAATGAAATCCGCTTTCTGAAAGCCTTGCTGAAGCAATCTCTGTTTCCATGCCGTTTCATCCTGCAATACGGTAAAACCGTAGAAGTCTTTTATCTGCGTGATGGCGTTTTCCGGCATGGGCTTTTGTAAAGCAGCTTCAATGCCGATCAGCATGCCCCCGGGTTTAAGGACCCGCAGGATTTCAGACAGCGATGAATCAAGATTTGAAAAGGTGAGAACTGATTCGGAAAGAACGGCGGAAAATTGATTTTCAGCAAACGGAAGCCGCTCAAGCTCCGCCAAATAGCCCGGAATGGTTAAGCCTTCAGCGGCAAATCGTTTTGCTGCTTTTTCAAGCATAAGGGGATCCTTATCCACACAGGTGACGGGATACAGCAGGTGGCCGAGATAAGCAGCCGTCTGTCCCGTTCCGCAGCCGGCGTCAAGAATCGGTTCGCCAGGAGGAGGAGCCGCTTTTGTGAGAACGGCTTTGGAAAAAGCGAGCCCGCCCGGGTGAGCCCCTCCGACTCCGAATAAGGACAGCATTTCTAAATATTTGCTCAAAGGCCGAATCCTCCTTTTTTCCTCAGCATATGTTGAGAGAAAAGCATAGGTTTGGGTAAATGGGAAAGAAGGGCGCCTCACGTTTGAAGTTGACGAATGAGCGTTCGTCTATGATAATAATGTAAGAATAAAAAGGTGGTGTTTTCTTGAAGCGGCAATTTAAACTGTTTTTTATTATATTGATCACTGCGGTCGCAGCCTCGGCGCTTACGCTGTTTATCACGGGCAATACGACCATTTTCGGACAAGGCTCGGCTGCTTTGACGAACAGCAAATTTGAGAAATTCAATAAAGCCTATGAGCAGATTAAAAGTGATTACTATCAAAAAACAGATGACAGCAAATTAGTAGACGGAGCGATAAAAGGCATGATCAGTTCCCTGGATGATCCGTATTCTTCTTATATGGATCCTCAGGAAGGAAAGTCGTTTGAAGAAACAATTTCCGCTTCGTTTGAAGGCATCGGCGCACAAGTGGAAGAAAAGGACGGCAGCATCCTGATCGTATCGCCGATTAAAGGGTCACCCGCGGAAAAAGCGGGGGTTAAACCGAATGACCAGATCTTGAAGGTCAACGGCAAAAGCGTTAAAGGCCTTAATGTAAACGAAGCCGTCGCATTAATCCGCGGCAAAAAGGGAACAAACGTCAAGCTTGTGCTGCACAGAGCGGGTGTCGGCGATCTGAACCTGTCGATCAAACGTGACACCATCCCGGTTGAAACGGTGTACTCTGAAATGAAAAAAGGAGACATCGGCGAAATCCAAATCACATCCTTCTCCGAATCGACGGCAAAAGAGCTGAATTCAGCCATTGACAGCCTCGAAAAACAAGGAGCGAAAGGATACATTCTCGATTTAAGGGGCAACCCGGGCGGCCTGATGGATGAAGCCATCAAAATGAGCAACATGTTTATCGATAAAGGGAAAAATATCATGCAGGTCGAATACAAAGACGGCACGAAAGAAGTCATGAAAGCGACGAAAGAGCGCAAAGTGACAAAACCGACAGTCGTCCTCGTCAATGACGGCACCGCGAGCGCCGCGGAAATCATGTCGGCTGCGCTGCATGAATCATCCGGAATTCCGCTGATCGGCGAGAAAACGTTCGGAAAAGGAACCGTGCAGACGGCAAAAGATTACAGCGACGGTTCTACCGTTAAACTGACAATCGCAAAATGGCTGACAGCGGACGGAGAGTGGATTCATAAAAAGGAATCAAACCGCAATATCAGGTTAAGCTTCCTGAATATGCGAACCTGCCGTATTTAGATGCGAAAAAACATACAAATACGGGGATTCCGGAACGACCGTCACCAATGCCCAAAAAATGCTGAAAGCGCTGGGGTACAGCGTGAATGTAAACGGCACATATGATAAAGCATTTGAACAAGCAGTCAAACAATTCCAAGCAAAAGAGAAACTGAAACAAACAGGCATTTTAACAGGAGACACAACGGCAAAATTGATGACGGATCTGCAAAAACAGCTTGCGGACAACGATACACAAATGAAAAAAGCCGTTGAAACATTAAATAAGAATATGAAATAGTAAAAAACACCCGATGCGTCGCTCGCGCATGGGGTGTTTTTGTTTGCGAAAAGCCCGCCTTATGTCGTTTCCTGTTCAAAAAGGTGGCTGTTCGCCTGAATGAAAAACTGTGATTGCTCATAGTGATAGGTGACTTTTGAGAAGTCAAACGGCTGGCCGTTGGTTAAATGAAAAATCGTTTCAACGCAAAGCTTAGGCGCTCCTGTAAACAGACCTAAGTACTCCGCTTCTTCCTCATTTAACATCCCCGCGTACAGATATAAATCTGAAAAACCGCGCTTTAACCCGAGACCTTCTCTAATATAATCAAATATTGATTCTGCCACGATCTCTTTATTCAAATACGTAATAATCGATTTGTTGTAAAATGACTCTTCGATACACAATGTCAGCCCGTCAATATATCGGATTCGCTTGACATAATACACGTCGCCGTCAGGCGGCATATTCAGATTTTGGGCAGCCTCAGGCGTGGGTTTTCTCACTTCCAGCGCTAATAATTTGGAAGTGACATTAAAATCTTCAAGTGATTCTTTAAATCCCTGATTAGAAAGCAGGCTGATATACCCTTTTCTTTTATTCCGTCTGACAAAAATGCCGCTTCCCCTCACTTGAAACACAATCCCCTTTTTTCTAATAAATCTAAGGACTTGGTGATCGTGCTTTTGCTCACGTTAAACCGGGTCATTAAGGTTTGCAGCACAGGCAGTTTATCCCCTTGCTGCAGCTGATGTTCTTCTATGTATTTTTCAATATCTAACGCGATTTGCTGGTATTTTAACATATACATTCCTCATTCATTTATTGTCCCGCTTCTTTCAGAATTATAGCATAATCGTTTTTAAAAGCCATTTCGTAAATTAACTATAATTGTTTATGTATTGATAAATTATACCGGTACAATTATAATGTAAATGTATAATATGAAAATGAAGGCAGGAATTCTTCTACACTTGCGAAGCGGTGCTTGAAGCTGCTGCAGTGCATTTATTCGGCATGCAAGCGGCAGTCAAATAAAGGAGGATATAAACGATGGGGACATTGCCAAAAGATTTTTTATGGGGAGGCGCTCTGGCCGCCCACCAATTTGAAGGGGGATGGAATAAAGGCGGCAAGGGGCCGAGTGTAGTGGACGTCATGACGGCAGGCGCGCATGGTGTGCCCCGGAAAATAACAGATACAATTGAAGAGCGGGAATTTTATCCGAATCATGAAGCGATCGATTTTTATCATCGTTATAAAGAGGACATCGCATTATTCAGCGAGTTGGGCCTGAAATGTTTAAGAACGTCCATCGGCTGGAGCAGAATTTTTCCTAAAGGTGATGAAGCCGAGCCCAATGAGGAAGGATTGGCTTTTTACGACCGGGTGTTTGATGAATTGCTGAAACATGGGATTGAACCGGTAATCACCTTGTCACATTTTGAGATGCCGCTGCATTTGGCGAGGGAATACGGCGGTTTCAGAAACAGAAAAACAGTCGGGTTTTTTGTGAAATTCGCTGAAGTGTGTTTTGAACGTTATAAACATAAGGTGAAATATTGGATGACGTTTAACGAAATCAACAATAAGATGGATGTGAATAATCCGATCTTTTTATGGACGAACTCGGGCGTCGCCGTTAAAGAAAACGAAAACGCAAAAGAAGTCATGTATCAGGCCGGCCATCACGAACTGCTGGCAAGCGCATTGGCAGTTTCGAAGGGAAGAGAAATCAATCCCGAGTTCAGGATCGGCGCGATGGTATCACATGTCCCGATTTACCCGTACTCATCTCACCCCGATGATGTGATGCTGGCTGAAGAAACGATGAGACAGCGTTTTTTCTTCCCGGACGTGCAGGTTCGCGGATATTATCCAAGCTATGCGTTAAAAGAGTTTGAAAGAGAAGGCTATCAGATACACTTTGAAGACGGTGATGAAGAGATTTTGAAAAACGGCCGAGTGGACTACCTCGGATTCAGCTATTACATGTCCACTACCGTAAAAAGTGACGTGATAAACGATAATACCGGGGATGTCGTAAACGGAGGATTGCCAAACGGCGTGGAAAATCCTTATATTACAGCGAGTGATTGGGGCTGGGCGATTGACCCGACCGGTTTACGGTACACATTAAACCGCTTATACGACCGCTACCAGATTCCATTATTTATCGTGGAAAACGGATTCGGCGCCATTGACACATTAGAAGAGGACGGTTCAATTCATGACGCTTCAAGAATTGAATATTTATCGTCACATATAAAAGCTTTGGAAAAAGCAGTCACATATGATGGCGTGGATGTAATGGGCTATACACCATGGGGAATTATTGATATCGTGTCATTTACAACCGGAGAAATGAAAAAACGCTACGGCATGATTTATGTTGATCGGGATAATGAAGGCAACGGTTCAATGAAGCGGCTTAAGAAAGACTCATTTGAATGGTATAAAAAAGTGATTGAAACAAACGGCGCATATGTATCCTAAAGGTGTAAAAAGGGAAGGCTTCACTGTTGTGTGAAGCCGGCTTTTTATCAGTGGTTTTGAAAGCGCATTCATTTAAGCGGGAAGGAGGTGACTGTCCGGCTTTTCATTTAGAATCGCTTATAAAAATAAGGAAAGGGATGGTGGTTCATGTTTTTTAAAAAAAGTCTGCACATGACCCTGGTTTTTCTTATGTTTTCTTTTTCATATCAAGCAGCACAGAAACCGAAGTGTATGCAGCTGATCGGAAGGCTTCAGACAAAAACAAAGTAAGGGTGTGGTTCAGTTCTGAAAAAGATCCGGCTTCCCGTACGTGGTATGACGGGCCGCTGGAAGTGAAATACGCCTTAGACGAACAAACACCGCTTACATGGACAAAAAAGAAGGCTTCTGACTCCTCCGCCGTTTATATTGAACCGTCGCGCCGCTATCAAAGTGTGTTAGGCGTAGGATCGTCCCTGGAAGAATCCACAATCTATAATTTATCAAAAATGACACCCGCAAAAAGAAAAGAAGTGCTGAAAAAATTGGTTGATCCCAAAGATGGTATCGGCATGGACGTTATGCGCATAACGATCGGGACATCTGATTTTACGGCACAGGAATTTTATACGTATGACGATATGCCTGAAGGCCAAACAGATCCTAAGCTCCATCATTTCTCGATCCAAAAGGATATTGATTTACACATTACAGCAACCATCAAGGAAGCGCTGGCGATAAATCCGGAACTGAAAATCATCGCCTCACCGTGGAGCCCGCCGGCTTGGATGAAAACGAATGAAAACCTCAAGCGGGGAAAGCTGAAAGATAAATATATCGGCGCACTGGCCGTTTACTTCCGCAAATTTATTGAGGCGTACGAAAAGCAGGGAATTCCGATTTATGCGATGACCCTTCAAAATGAACCATTGCTGGAAATCGACTATCCGAGCATGTACATGCCGCCGTCTCAGCAGCGCAAACTGGCGATAGCCGTGAAAAAAGAATTGAAAAAACACATAATTGACACGAAAATTTGGATTTATGATCACAATGCGAGCGGGGCGTGGAACTATATTCCGCCGATTTTAGATGATAAAAAAGGAAACCGGGCGGCAGACGGCATCGCTTTTCACGATTATGACGGTGACCTTTCTGTCATGTCGGAAATCGGAAAGAGATATCCTGATCAATCTATTCACTTAACGGAGCGGTCTGTCTGGGGGACGGCAGGGGCGGATCGGATCGCACAGTATTTCCGCAACGGCACGTCGAGCTACAATGCGTGGGTGACGATGCTCGACAGTCAAATTAAGACGCATCATTGGATAGGCACCCCAGACCCGACGCTGTTTATTCAGGATGCTAAAAACCCTGACCGCTATTGGAATATCCCGATCTTTCATATGACAGGCAACTTTTCAAAATTTATCGACCGGGGAGCAAAGCGGATAGAAAGTAATTACGGCTCCAAAAACACAGTCTCGAATGTATCGTTTCTTAATCCTGATCAATCCATTGTGACAGTCGTAATCAACCAGACATCTTCAGAACAAAAATTCCATGTCGTTTCAGAAAATCGGCAGTTTGAAGCCGTCATCCCGGCAAAAACCGTCGCCACCTACAAATGGCAGCACAAAAAGTAAAAAACCGGCACATTTACGTGCCGGCTTCTTTCTGTTAAGCGCCTTTTTGGTTCAGTTTATCAGTAGGCGCTTTATTGAATAAACCGTCTTTGACGGCGTTTGAAGCCGCTTTTTTTACAAAAAACGGGTTAAGGATAATAACGGCAGCCATGTTAGCGGTCAAACCCCAAAACCCTTCATATATACCGTGGGCGGATTGGGTGATATTTACCGTAAATGTCACGAGAAGACCGACGAGAAGACCGATAATTGTCGCTTCTTTCGTTTGATTCTTCCAAAACAGACTGACGGCGATAGCCGGAAAGATCTGAACCATGCCGGAAACACCGAGAAGCTGAAGGGTAACGAGCGCAGTCGGGAACAGCATACCGAATAAAAGCGCGAGCCCGATGACGACAAATACCATTGAACGGGTGATCAACGTCAGCTTGCTTGGTGACACATTCGGGTGAATCAAATCCCGATATAAGTTATTCGCAAATAAGTTTGATGCTCCGATGGCCATGATAGAGCAGGGAATTAATGACGCAAGGGCGATCGTGGAGTAAGCAAAGCCCTGCGCGACTCCGCCGTAAGACGTTTGAATCAGCTTCAATAAAGCGAGCCGCGGATTGGTATCTTCCGGCAGGACAAGAAACGCGATAAAGCCGAGAAAAATAACAAGAATCAAAACAATATTATAAAGCGGCAGAAACATGCTGTTTTTGCGGACGGCATCTGCGCTTTTTGCCGTAAATACGCCGGTTGCCGCATGCGCCCACATAAAGAGCGCCAGCGCAGATACGATGGAAGCTGTGATAAACCAAGGAATTCCTTTCGGCCCCGAGTCCGGAATCGTCAGCATTTGCGGCGCTTTTTCAGCCAAAGTGTGAATCATCGGCGTCCAGCCGTGAAAATGGATCAGCGGGAGTGAGACGACCATAAACAGCATAATCACCCACACCAGAATGTCTTTAATAATCGCCGTAAACGTCGGCCCTTTAATTCCGCTGAAAAAAGTATACAGCGCTACAAGAATAAAGGAGATGATGACGACCATATTAACATTAATGACTCCCGTTCCGGCCACCTGAAGCGTATCTTGAATGCCGCTCAGCTGGAGACAAATATAAGGAATGAGCATAAGAACGCCGACAATGGCGACAAGACTGGCCAAAAGCTTACTGTCAAAACGCTCACGGGCGTAATCGGCAAGCGTCGTTAATTTATGGATTTTTGCCACTTTCCACAGCTTCGGCAGAAAGAAATAAGCAATAAAATACGCCAAAACAGAATACGGGATTGCAAAAAAAGCAACGCTTCCCCCTGTGTAGGCGGTGCTTGTCAAGCCTAAAAACGTATAAGCCGTATAGAGGTCCGCGCCGACTAAAAACCAGACGAGGAGCCCTCCGAACCGTCTTCCGCCGACAGACCATTCCTCAACAGAAGTACGTGATGATTTGTCTCTTCCGGCTATAAAGCCGATACAGACAACGGTTAAAACGATGACGGCTGTAATGATCAATGCTGTTATATTTGCGGGCATCAGTCCAGTCCTCCTTGTTTCTTCTGCAGCCTATAAATAAGAAACGAACATAATGGAGTGACTGCGATCCATAAAAGCAGCCAGAAATGAAAAAAAGGCAGCCCGATAATGATCGGATGAACCCGATTAGCGACTGACAGCAGGGCCAGCTGGCTGAAAGGGATTAAGATGAGAACGAAAATTAGTGCTTTTCTGACCATTTACTTTCCTCCTGAAACTTGATAATGCTCCTTATCATAGCAGGTGTCAGATAAGATCACAAGATATTTTTCAGAAAAAAAGAATTCTATTACTTTTTTAACTGAAACACTTTAGTTGCATCTTCATTCATATTAAATTAGAATAGTTAATATCTCGAACTCAAGATATTTAGGAGTGAATACATTGAATACACAAGGATTGCACCATGTTACCGCATTTGCAAAAGATCCTGCTGAAAATCTTCGGTTTTATACTGAAGTGCTGGGTTTGCGGCTCGTTAAAAAACCGTTAATTTTGACGACCCGGCCACTTATCACTTTTATTTCGGCAACCAAAACGGAGAGCCGGGCACGATCATTACATTTTTTCCTTTTCAGGGAAGCCGCCCGGGAACCGTGGGAAAAGGGCAGGCCGGAAGAATTTATTTTTCCGTGCCGAAAGGAGCACTCGCGTTTTGGAAGCGCCGGCTTGAAGAAAACGGTTTGTCTGTAAAAGAACAGATCATGCTGTCTGAACAAGTCCTTCTCTTTAATGATACAGAAGACCTGCCGCTTGCCATAATGGAAGATGAAAGAAGCGGACAGAGTGAATGGACTCCTCCGGGCATTACTGAAAAAGAAGCGATCACAGGCATGAGAGGTGTTCTTCTGTACTCGTACCGTCCTGAAGCAACCATTCAATTTCTCATAGAACGCTTCGGTTATTCAAAGACAGGAGAAGAAAATCAGATTGTCAGGCTGCAATCGGAGGCACGGATCGGACATATTATAGATGTTGACCTTGCGCCGAAAGAAGCAGGTGCCGGCGGTTACGGGACAGTTCATCATGTCGCTTTCCGCACTAGCGAAAAAGAGCAGGCGGAGTGGAAGGGTATTCTTGCTGATTCTCATCTTGCTTTATCTGACATTCTTGACAGGTCATACTTTACTTCAATCTATTTCAGAGAAAGCGGCGGCATTTTATTTGAAATGGCAACCGATGAACCGGGCTTTATGACGGATGAATCCTTTGAAAATCTCGGAACAGAGCTGAAGCTTCCGGAATGGCTGGAAGAGCATCGCAGTCAGATTACAGCTGTTCTGCCCAAAATGGAGAAAGGAGAATGATGATGAAACATGTGTTTGAACAGGGAACGTCAGAAAATGTTCTGCTGCTTTTGCACGGAACGGGAGGAAATGAACATGATCTTCTGTCGCTCGGACGTTTTATCGATCCGAACGCAAGTCTGCTAGGGGTCAGAGGATCAGTGTCAGAAAACGGCATGCCCCGTTTTTTTAAGCGGCTGAAAGAAGGCGTATTTGACGAGAAAGATTTAATTGAACGGACGGAAGAATTAAAGAATTTCATTGATGAAGCGGCGCAAATGTACGGGTTCAGCAGAGAAAACGTGATTGCTGCCGGCTATTCAAACGGCGCCAATATTGCAGCAAGTCTTTTGTTTCATTATAAAGATGTACTGAAAGGAGCAGTTCTGCATCATCCGATGGTGCCGATACGCGGAGTGAAGCTGCCTGATATGGAAGGGCTGCCTGTGTTTATCGGTGCGGGAAAACGCGATCCCCTATGTACAAAAGAAGAATCGGAGGAGCTTTATCAGTATCTGAAAGATGCTCATGCATCCGTTGCTCTTGAATGGCAGGAGGGCGGTCATCAGCTCACACAGCAGGAAGCCGAGCAGGCACGAGCCTGGTACAGTGAGCGATTCCTATAAAAAACCCTTAGTCTGCTTAAGCGGACTAAGGGTTTCTTTTATCTTACAGCCAAGTTGACACTTTAGATACAGGCAGCCGGTTGCTTTTATGCGCCGGCTTAACGGCTTTACCGATTGAAATCAGCATGACGGGCACGAAACGCTCGCTCACGTCGAATTCTTTAACGAATTGCTCTTTATTGAATCCGCCGATCGCGCAAGTGTCGTAGCCTTTTGCTTTAGCGGCAAGCATCAGCTGCATCGCTGCTAAAGAAGCGTTTAAAAATGCTGAATCACGGGCAAACTGATCATTTTGGTATGCACCGTTAATCTGGCCTAAAAGCGTTTGTTTAATCTCTTCTGTGATATTGCCTTGCTCAGCCAGTTCAGCATAAACTTCTTCACCATTTTCATTTGCTTTTAAGTCGCCTAATACGGCAATAACTGCTGATGAATCAATAATCTGTTTTGATTAAAAGCTACCGGAAGCAGGGCAGCTTTTGCTTCATCACTGTGAAAGACTTGAAAATGCCAATGCTGAAGGTTCCAGGCGGAAGGCGCTTGTGTTGTGATTTCAAGGAGTTCTGTCAATTCCTCTTTTGTAATGACCGCGTCTTTATCGTATTCTTTAACAGATGCGCGTTCCTTTAAAACGTCTAATACGGATGTCATCATGTTTCCTCCTTCGGATAAACGTGTTATCATAATAGAAAAGTTAGAAGCTTACTAAATGTAACTCGAAAACTAATTTTAATGGATCACAAAAAACTTGTCAATTCATAGATGAAGGGATGAACTCACGTGGGATATACAATGTGTCCTAAAATGGAATCCGCTTTTTCTCTTTTGGGAAAGCGCTGGAACGGCCTCATTATCCATGTACTGATGGACGGGCCGAAACGATTTAAAGATATGACCGAAACGATACCGACAATCAGCCAAAAAATGCTCGCGGAGCGGCTCAAAGAGCTGGAACAAAATGAAATCGTCGAGCGTCAGGTGCTGCCTGAAACACCTGTCAAAGTCATTTATAAACTGACTGATAAAGGCATGGCCCTGCAAGCCGTTTTTCAGGAAATGCAAAAATGGGCAGACAGTTTTTGCGAGCCCGGGGGATCTGCCAACGACACATGTGATGAATAATAAAGGCTGCCCAAGGCAGCCTTTTCTTAATGATAATGTTTAATCGTCATAAAAACCATTAATATCAAAATTGTTCAGATTGAGGTTCAAGCCTTTTAATTGCTTTAATAAAGCATCGAATGTAAGGAAATGATCATTTTTACATTCCGCCGGAACATCATCTGGAGAAAATAGTTCCATTCCTCCCTCAATCCACTGTTTCCGGTATAACTGAAATGCCGCTTCAATTAAATGATCAGGCGTTACAATAAACCCTAAGCTTACGTCATGGTCCTCACTGTAGCCGAATTCAAACCCGCAGCAGGGGCAGATATCAAATGTTTTTTGATATTCGCCGTTATAAACGGGATTTGTCTCTAATCCTTTAAATCCGCATATCAAACAAGGATACAACTCACTAACCAACATACATCCCTCTTTTATTCAGTTTGCAATCATTCAGAACAAGCGGGGAGGCCTTTTACAGTTTCCCGGTTAAAAACTGAGCCTCACCAAGCCCGAAGCTCCAATCGGCGTTCCCGTTTTCTGTAATGGAAATCATGACGTCCTCGGGTGATATGCCGCATTCTGTTTTAAGCTGATCAGCCATCAGTTGATATAACGTTTCTTTCTGATGTTCGGTGCGCGCTTTGCTGACAATGCTGATGATGACAAGATCTTTGCTTCTTTTGAAACCGAGCCCGGTATCTTCAATGATAAGCTCATGAGGCCGATGCTGGTGAACGATCTGATAACGGTCCGTTACTGGGACGTCAAAAGCTTTAACCATGGCGTAATGGGCGGTATCCAGTAATTTTTTTAATGCTGCGTCATCCCGGCCTTCAATAACGTCAAAACGAAGTAATGGCATATTTTATTCCCCTGACAGTTTTATAATGTCGCAACTTGTAAAAAAAGTATAACAGTTAATCAAAATATAATCAAATTATAACCAAAATGTTTGTACGTTAATGCAATATCAAAGAGAGGCACATGTTGTTACAATCGCCCAATCAATTTCCTCATTCTATGAATACGCTTAAGAATAGGCAGACATAAAGGAGGAAAAACATGTACCCTCGTCATGCATTGTATCGCGGGAATTTCGGTCCTGCCGGATTTCCGGCGAGAAGTCCTTTTTTGTTCGGAGCTCCTTTATTCGGCGGATTTTTAGGCGGTCTTCTCGGAGGCGTGATTGCCACAGGTTTTACAAGACCCCGCTTTCCGTACGGGTTCGCCGGTTACGGATACGGAGGCGTCCCATACGGCGGTTTCGGGCCGGGAGCCGGCGGTTATCCGCCATTTTATTAAAGAAAAAACGGCCTGCATCGCGCGGGCCGTTTTTTTATCTTAAAATCTCCACTTCCGATAGATTGTAGTCTTCCTGTTTTGAAAACATAACTTCAATCATCCCGTCTTTATAGACTGCTTTTGTTCCTTTCCGTTTGACGAGGCTCGGAAGTATGATTTCTTTTTTCCTTCTCCCAGACTGCTGTTCTCTACAACGAGGCTGTGTGACGTATGCTTAATCCTGATACGGTCGAGTTCCTCTTGTTCGGCGGGAATTTTCGCAAAAACATGATCGGATGTTTCAAACAGGTCAATTTCCGGCTTGGGCGGTTCCGCTTCGACCGGATCGGTCTTTTTGGACATCGGGTCGCGAAAAGGGAACTGTCCGGCATAACCGGCGCCGAATACGCTTTCCATCACTCGGTTGACATATGTCTCGACATCTTTCGGATCAGCATTTTTAAACGTTTCTTTAGAGAACTGATTTTGGAAGGGAAAATATCTGTTCCAATCAAACACGGCATCTCACCCTTTCTTAACGGACAACATAGTATATGCCCGCCGGAAGCTTCCCGTGATATAATATAATCTGTTTACAGAAAGGAAGGGGAAGGCCTTGCAAGGGAATAACGTAAGAAAAGGAATCATTTATACCGCTTGTTCTTTCGTCATGTGGGGGCTGTTTCCGGTCTATTGGAAACTTCTTGAACAAATACCCGCATTGGACATTTTAGCTCACCGGATTTTATGGTCATTTGTTTTCATGTGTGTGCTTTTAACTGTGCTTAAGAAGTGGAAAACCGGATGGCGTGAACTGCGTCTTTTGAAATCGGAAGGGGGCCTGCTGGCGCTTTTTTTCGCTTCCGTTTTAATTTCCGTTAATTGGTTTGTGTACATATGGGCCGTCAATCACGGCTTTTTGCTTGAAGCAAGTCTCGGGTACTACATTAATCCGCTCGTTTCCGTTCTTTTGGGCATCCTATTCTTAAAAGAAAAGCTTAACAAGATGCAAACAGCAGCCGTTTCTATTGCCGGGGCGGCCGTGCTCATATCTGCGTTTCAATATGGCGCGGTTCCTTATATCGCATTGCTGCTTGCATTCAGCTTCGGACTGTACGGCTTATGTAAAAAAAGAACCCGCATGTCCAGCACGATCGGGCTGACGCTGGAGACGCTTTTGATTACCCCGGCTGCACTTATTTATTTAGGATATACAGCTGACGGGAGCACTTTTGGGTCCTTGGGGGCAGGAACATGGGCGCTCCTATTTTTCGCAGGCGTATTTACGGCCCTGCCGCTGTTATTGTTTGCAGAGGGGGCAAAGCGTCTGCCCCTGTATCAAGTCGGCATTTTGCAATATATAGCGCCGACCATTACCCTTATGCTCGGCGTGTTTGTGTATCATGAACCGTTTTCCGGGCAAAAAGCGTTTACCTTCATTTGTATATGGGCAGCATTGCTTTTGTTTACATTTTCACAGATAAAATGGAAGCGGCCGATAAAAAGCCGCTAAGCCTTTCGCTTTCCAGCGATAGCTTAAATTATGTATAATCATTACGAGTATGTAAAGGAGCTGTACAATGGGCACTGATAAAGACATAGCAAAAGCCTATCAGGCACTGTGGAATAACCGCACTCTCCCGGCTTCAACCCTTGAAGAAGCGGAGAAGGCGATTGATCTTGAACTGCTTGATCAAAGAACACATCCGAGGCTCCGGAAGTCACCCGAGGAAAAGTTTGCTCTGGCGGTGCAGCGAATTGTAGATTCCCGGCTGCGGCCGATTGAGAAATATGAATTGGTTGAACTACATACGAAGCGTTTGCAATTTTTAAAAGAAGAAAGAGGGGAGCAGCTATGAAAGCGATCATAAAAGAAGATGTGCAAACTTCTTTAGAGCGATATGCCGATCGTCCTGTATATATCCATTTGGAAACAACGACCGGTTCTTATTCAGCGCATCTGAATGAGAAAAACATGACGGTTGTAGCCTATATACGCAATGCAAAAGTGACGTACCATCAGGCGAAAATCAAAGGAAACGGCCCGTACCGCGTCGGTTTGAAAACAGAAGAGGGCTGGATTTACGCAGAAGGTTTGACTGAGTATACAGTAGATGACGAAGACCGTCTGTTAATGGCGGGGCATCTGCCGGGCGGAAAATTGGCGATTTCGCTTCAAATCAGCGAAAAGCCGTTTACAGTTTAAAGAGAAGGGTGAAAATCATGAAAGAACATGTACTCGTCATCCTGCCTCACCCTGATGATGAATCATACGGAGTGGCAGGACTGATTGCTTTACACAGACAAAAAGATATTCCCGTTACGTATGCATGCGCAACGCTTGGCGAAATGGGCCGGAACATGGGAGATCCCTTTTTCGCGAACCGTGAAACACTGCCGCTGTTAAGAAAGCAAGAGCTGATTGACGCATGCAAAGCAATGGACATTACTGACCTGAGAATGCTCGGGCTTCGTGATAAAACACTTGAATTTGAAGATGACGAGTGGCTCGCGGATATGATGGAAGAGATTATCGACGATGTAAAACCGAGTCTGATTGTCACATTCTATCCGGAGCACGGCGTCCATCCGGATCATGATGCATGCGGCGAAGCGGTCATCAGAGCGCTTTACAGAAAGAAAAAGAGGACCGCCCGCGCACGCTTTGCATGGCAATCACCCGCAACAGGGAGGAAGCCGTCGGCAAGCCTGATGTCATTCTTGATATTAAAGAGGTTGCCGATATTAAAATGAATGCCTTAAAAGCGCACCGCACCCAAACGGAAGGCATGCTGAGAGAGCTGGAAGAAAAATTAAAAATAACGAGCCGGTTCTTCAGACATGGTTTGAAGAAGAAGTGTATTGGACATATCCGTGGAAAGACTGATAAAAAGGAGAGA
>NZ_ANAT01000025.1:0-53094 GCF_000411595.1 Paenibacillus lentimorbus NRRL B-30488
AATAAAGTGAGGACAATAGATTCAATATAAATAGGATAATTTTGATATAATTCTTGACTGGGATAAGTTCAACTGATATTTTAGATTATAACAACATGAAAATAATTGAAATAAATCAAATAAAGTGTATACATACCCAATATTTCCTTTTTAACTTCTTGATGTTCTGTATTGTGAAGATGAAAAAGATAACTATACTTATTCACATTCTAGGAGGTGATGTGATAAATTAATACGATTATTATATCGAACATCACAGATTTATACATAAGCACAATTAAAAAGAAGGGGAGAATATGGAAAAAATGATGAACCAAACTGTAAAGGAAAAGAAGATTCTTTAGACTTAACATCTATTTTAAATGAAATTGAATCAATTGATATTATGGAAGTTTCAGAATCCATGCTGCTTTCTGAAACAGGTGCAACAAGCGGATCAAGTTCCTCAAGCAGTACATCATGCTGCGGTTCTTGTTCGTGTGCTAGCTGCGGTGCTTGTACAAGCTGCGGATAAGTAAATTGTAGGGTGGTGTCCAAAGTTTGAAAACCAAATTAAACGAGCAAAACTCATTAGACCTAACATCTATTCTAAATGAGATAGAATCAATTGATATTATGGAAGTTTCAGAATCCATGTTGCTTTCTGAAACAGGTGCAACAAGCGGATCAAGTTCCTCAAGCAGTACATCATGCTGCGGTTCTTGTTCATGTGCGAGTTGCGGTGGTTGTACAAGTTGCGGATAAATAAAATGAGACAAGGGCGAGATCATTCTCGTCCCAGTTCTCTTTTTTGTGATATAAAATTTAATGACGGGGATGGAGAATAAGATGCATGCTTTTCCGTGGTATATCATTAGAAAGAATCCTATATCCGTTGAAGACTTTTCAGGTTTCCGCGATATAAGATGGATAAAACAAATAGAGAAATTTAAAATGGAAGAATCAAGATATGAGCAAGAAAAACAAGATACCATCAAAAGATTGGAGCAAATGTTCAAGAGAGACAAAAAAAACGAAATTATTAATGTGAAACGAAAAGTATACAATAATAAAATCATCAATCCTGATCAATATTCTGAGAGTATCTTAATTGCAGCAAAGGATTATTTATTTAGAAAACAACAATTGAGAGATGCTGAAATTAAGCTAACTGCATTTTATGATGAAAAGCATATGAGCGATCGCAAGTTAATGCAACGATTAATCAGTAATAATCATGAATTGACCAACCCACTCCCTCTTGTCAACTTGAATTTCTTCCATAAAGTAAATAAGTTTTTAGAAATAGATGTAAAGGAACACACAGCAAATATAAGGAAGGTTGATTATCAGTTAAGCAGAATCATATCAAGAGCGGCTTTGAAAACAAGTCCTTTTAGTTCTTTTACAAGTATAGAAATAAAAAAATTCAATGAAACACATACAAATAAACGCAAAACAAAGGCTTATCACACGGAGATCAATTTTTTTCTCTTTCAGAAAATATTACATATACTTTCTATGGATAAAGAATATGCAAGAAACTTTCGTTATAAAATGTCGTCCTTCTATGAAAAAAATGATCATTTAATATTTATTCCGCAAATAGACTTGAACCGAGGTAAAGTCTTTAATAATGTTGAGAAAGAGTTCTCGGTAAAAAATAATATAATGTTCAGAGAAATAATTCAAACTTTTCGTACCAACGAAACTTTGTCTTACGAAGAATTAACGGGTATTTTAAAACATTATATGGATAATAAGACAGTTGAATCATTTATTACTAATGGGCTGCTGAAAAAAGGTTTGCTGTTTGCAGATGTACAAACTGATGAATACTCCGAAAATGTGATAGAAGATTTTATTAGAAAATTAGAAAAGTTACCGAATAACTCCGGAAAAACGGAAACAATCATAAATATTGTACAAGAAGTGTATCAAAAAACGAGGGAGTATGAAACTCAATTCATACAGAACCGTTTTAAAATAATGAGAGAACTAAAAGAAATTATCTCGAAACTGGAAAATGTACTAAGATATCCTATAGCAAGTGAAGTAATATTTTATGAAGACTATATTATCAATGGATCTAATGATTCTTTTAATATAGAGCAGAATAATTTAGAAGAAATAAATATCCTTCAAAAGCTAGCATTAATGATTAATATTCCTATTCAAGTCCAATTTGAATTTGCTGAGGTTTTTAATAAGGAGTATTCTGATAGAGAAATTCCAGTTAATTCCCTGGAACTGAAAGAAATATTTATGAGTGTAATTAAAAACTTCAGAAATTGGTCAGATTTACTTGCCCCAATTTCAAATTTGAAGTCAAAAAAAGCACTTGAAATGGAAGCGTTGAAAAAAGAAATAAAAAACCATTTTTTTATTTCAGAAATCGAGAAAAATAAAAGAAATAAACATAGATAGACAACTAATAGAAGACTGGTATAAAACATTCAAAACAATTTTTACGGAAAAAGAACTTATTCTTCTACAGCTCTCATACAAAAAAGTGGCAGTTATTATGTCTTAAATAAGCTGTATGCAGGAAGTCTGAGACTCTTTAGCCGTTTTTTTGAATATTTTCCGGAGATTTATGAAGATCCGGATTTTAGAGACTACACAGGACGGATATTTCCAAAAAATACAATAGAAATCAGAGAAGGATACGGGTTTAATGCGAATCGCCATAGAAAACTTATTCCAAATCGTTTGATACTTCCGAATAGCCGGGGAAGCGATGATGATATCAACAAAATTTCAATTGATAATTTGTACTTTAAATATAATAAACAGACAGAGCTTGTAGAGATTTTTTCAGGTGTTAACAATAAGAAAGTAGAAATTGAATGTCTAGGGAGCTTAGTGGATTATATGCTCCCAAATTCAGTGCGGATGCTTTTAAGTTCAGTTGTCCCTCGCTTAGATACTGACTTTATTAATTTATGGGAACATGAAGGTTCTGAGGATTCTTTTGTTATAGATCATATACCATCTATTAGATTGGGAGATATTATAATTTCCAGGGAGAAATGGCTTGTAAACACAGCTTTCTTTAAAAGAAGTTTAAGTGCAGCTAAAGATGCAAAAAAATCTCTCTGAATTTTTTATTAAGCATGGTCTTCCTATGGAGTTTTTCGCAAAAAAATACCTGGGCGAGGAAAATTATCAACATGCTACAGCAAAAAAACGGATATGAAACCGCAATATTTTAATTTATACTCTCCTATTTTTATTAAAGATTTTAAAAAGTTTTTAGAAAGTAACAGGATGATTATAATAGAAGAAATTAAACCGATACCTCAAAATAGAGGTTTTAATAAAGAATATCAGATAGAAGTTTTGCTGGAGGATGAATAATTGGCTGATTATATAGAAGTAAAAGCATTTTTCTTTGGAAATGAGGCCGAAAAAGAACAAGTATATCTTAATTTTATTTTACCGTTTTTTCACCGATCCTTGGTCGTTTTCATGCAGAGCGGGGATGGACCGGAGGACCGCACTTTCGAATTATATTGTCAAAAAGTGATACAAGTATAATTGAAACATTTCCAAGTGAATTTAAGCGATACTGCACAACACATTTCCCTGAATTAACAAAAGTTGAGATAGAAACCAATTTGTCCCCTTATTTGACTCATCAAGATATTATACCGAATATGGAAAGAAGAGAAAGCATTCCAATTTTGATTGAGAATCATTTAAGCGTTCTAATAGGACCTTACAATGAAGAATATATGTATAATACTTTTAATTCTTACGCTCATTTTGTAGCGCATACCAGAGCCCTTTTTATGATGCAAGAGTTTATTTCTGTTAATATTTATAAATTCAAAGAAATAAGCCCGGAAACACAGCTCAAAACTTTGACAAGAATGCTTTATGATGTTTTAGCATTTTCCAGTTATACGGACAAATTCTCTGTGCTGGTTTATGTTTCAAATACGGAAGGCGTTTTTTCAATAGCTGATAGTCTAAATAAAAAAGGTCATTTGAAGACTCATTCTTAAAAATGTACAAAGCTTTAGAAATCCCTGCCTATTTTACAAATCAATCATACAATCTATCTATCGGTTCAAGCTGGTTTGATACTGTTTCAAAAATCGTAGATTATACAAAAAAAAATTTAGATGCTTTGACAGATTCAGAAGATGGATTTTATTCGATTGAAAAACAGAAAGAAGATTTAGTAAAGAATATTGAAAGTATTGATAGCCCTTTTCATAAGAATCTCTTAAATCAAATTGATTCATTACTTAATCATAATGAGCATAAAATGTTCAAGTTTTTAATCAATATCATTTATAAGTCAGTTCATATGTTGGGGTTTACTTTTGTTAAGAAAAATTTTGCTTGCTTTGCTGTGTCCAAATATGTATTAGATAAGCATCATACAACATGGGAAGAGATTTTAAAAGAAAGAGAGCGAGTATAATGATATTAAAAACGCGTTCGAATTTTTCTATCATGCGTATAGATCAATCGATTCTCATAAAGAAAATAAATGGACAGCACCAAGCTGTTTTGTCAGATGAAGACTATAAAACTTTTATTGACATATTGGCGGAATACCGTAATCCAAAGATGTTATCTTTAGTCAACCAAAGCAATGACTATTTGAAACTGTTTAAGTTTGCTCTCAAGAGCGGTTTGCTCATAGAAGTGAAGGGAAAAGCAAATCACCTTACAACGTTAATTACACAGAATATTGAGAACCGTTTTGAAGATTTTGAAACAATTTTAGAAGATTTAGATGAGAGATCTATAGAATTGAAAGGTGCACCAGAACAGGTTATTTCTTTTTTTATGAATAATGGGATTCTTGATGATGAACGTGAGCAAAAATCCATAATTTATTTTAATGATAATATTAGAGAAGCTCCCCTAAAAAGTATATGTATAGAAATAAATGAAAGCGGGCGCAGTTTTCTGTTTAAGAAAAAAGTAAGGAGCAATATGATTTCTTAAAAAGATATGCTAATCAATATCCAAAAGCAGATGGTGAACTTGCCAGAAGAATTTTACCTTTTTTAGTATACGTTTATGTCACCTCTGATCTATATGAGAGTGAACGCCAGGTGCAAGATACTTTGTTACTTGAGGATGGAACAATAATTTCGATTCCTGAAAAGGATATTACCGGAGTAATTGAAAATTATGAGCGAAAGTTACCAAATGTGAATGATGATGAATTAACCATTATTCAAAAACTTGAATCTGCTTTTGTAAACTGCCCGTTGTTTAAGTGTGAGTTTAACTCAACTGAGACATCCAGAATAAATCAATTTATGGCAGCTCATTATCAAATTGATATTAACAATGATTTTAAATATATGAGTACACATATTAATTATAAAAAAGCTGCATTACATACTTTAATGCACAGCATAGAAAAATTCTTAACTTACGAATCTGAGAGAAATAAAGAAAATACTTTATGGATAGCAGATCTTGATAAAGATCGTTTTTATATAAGAGGGATTGCCTCATTTATAAAGAAAGAAAGCTCCATTCATCTTATTGAACGAATTGATATTACAGCAAAAAAATTGCTTCAAACGATTTATCATATGACTGAAATTAAAGAAGTATTAATTGGAATCGACTATTTGTTTAAAAAGGATGTCGGCATTGTTTATCTCATTGATGAAGATCATTATATCCTTTATAAAAGCGAAGTAACGACAGATTTTAATGAATCAATAATCCGGGGATTAACAGAGATCATAAGCAACAAGGCAAATGGTCTGCTTAAAAAAGGTGAATCGGTTGAATTATCCAGCTTTCAAGTCCGAGATATCGGTCGGAAAAGACCAAACTCACTAATACTGGCTGAGATGCTTGAAGTTTTTTCCGATTATGATATTAAAGAAAAACCATGGATATACCAACCACTATTTGAGTCCAGTAATTTATTAATAGGAAGTTTTCAATTAACCGGGGAGAATTTAGAATGATGTACTCTATAAATAAAGATTACCAAAAAGTTAAAAAGAAGATATTTATGGTAAAGTTAACTATTATGAAACTTCTTCTTATGTTTTTATCGGTCCGTATGTAAATGATATAGAAGATCCATGCTTTAACTGCTTTAAAGAAGCGGTTAAAGCAAATGGGAGCAGATATTATTGGTGCATAGAGCAGGAACGAACTGAGTTAACTAGCTTTAATCTATTTGCGGATGATGATAAATGTACGGAAGAATTAAGGGGCGCAGTACTAATTTTTAATAAAAATACAGGAAGCATTAAAAAGAAAGAAATTTACAAAAATGCTTTTTGTGAAAATTGCAGTTCTGATTTCTTTGAGAACAAAAGACTGAAAGATAATCATAATGAAAAATTAAATAAAGAGGGTAGAGTCATTTCATTTACTAATGTTATTAATAAGCTGAAGAAGCATGAAAAACTCTTAATTGATCAGGATACAGGAATAGGCAGAATGCTGTTCAGAGATGCAGAATCAGATGTTATACCTATGTATGGTATTGAAGCGTATATCGGACAAAGGCAATATCATTCATATGGCCGGGCAGAGAGTCTAAGTGCCTCTAAGTATTCCGCAATACTTGAAATGATTGAGCGCCATGCGAGTATGATTCCCCAATTCACTAAACCGCTGCGTGCTTCTTATCATCAACTGAAGCAAAAGAAAATGGATGTAATTAATCCTGAATCTTTTATTTTGCATAAGAGTGTTGAAGGAGAACATTTATATTCTCATGATAAGGAAATTTATTGGACAGCGTGCCGACGTTTAGATAACAATAAAGAAGTTTTAATTCCAGAGCAGTTAATTTATTTTGATAACCAAATCATACGTGGAGAAAATCGATTTATATATGAGACATCAAATGGGGCAGCTCTTGGGAACAGTATGAAAGAAGCAGTTATGTACGGATTGTTTGAGGTAATTGAACGAGATTGTTTTTTGGTTCATTGGTATTGCAAAAAAATACCTAAAAGAATAGACGTTTCATCATCAAAAAATTTACAAATCAAACTTGTTTTAAAACAACTTGACGATTTGGGCTATGACGTGCACCTTTTTGATATTACTCTTGAAACTGATATCCCCGCTGTATGGGTTCTTGCAGTAAACCGTAAGGATGGTGCAAATTTAAAGTATTACAATGCAGCAGGAGCTCACTATAATCCAGAAAAAGCTATTTTTTCTGGTTTAGTAGAGGTAGCCACATCTGCTTTAATTTATGAAAAAAAACTTGATAATGAGAAATCCCATTTAAATTACTTAATACAAAATCCAAGTGGCGTAAAAAAAGATGGAGGACCATGTTAATTATTATTCCTTTGAAGAAAATGGTAAAGCTTTTGATTTTCTTCTGAATAATCTGGAGCAAATGGAGCTAATAGAAGTGCATAAAATGACTCCAGCATTTCCATTTACGTATGATGCACTTAAAAGAGCGGTATTAGATAAGCACCCTGATATTTACATAGCTGATTTAACTCATTATTTAACTGAAAAATTAGATTTTCACACTGTGAAAATTCTTATCCCAAGTTTGCAGCCGATGACTTTTGGACTTCAAAATGAGCGTCTGAATTTGGAAAGACTTAAGCAATATTGCGAAGATCTATCGCTTTTAAAAAATAAGGAAAGAGAGCCGCATCCATTCCCATGAGTATTACTCTTAATGACCTTACTTTTAATAGATATGAAAAGAACCGTAAATCTTTGTCTTTTCAATTTGTTTCACCAAGAGGCACTTCATTTAAATATGAAAAGGACCAGAAAAGAAACTCTCATCAAAATAGACCTTTCCGAAAACTGGCCCTATTTGTTGAAGAGTTGTTTCGATTTCAGAGTTATGAATACCAAAGTCCTTACTCATTTCATAAATATGCCCCCTCAGCTAGAGGAATCTATTGTTTATACCCTTATGTCATCTGTATGGGATATGTATGGCTTTATGATGCTCCGGACCATAGATGGGTGTGTATTGGATATGTCCCTTCTAAAGTTCAAGCTGTCGAGATTATCATCTCTTGTGATTTCTGGAGGTTATGCTCTGTTTATGGAAGTTTTGGGCTTGCACTAGGATTGTTAGAACTTGGACATATGACAGCAGATATTAAAATGGATTCCGAAGATCATGGTTTTCCTGTTAAAAAGGTTGGTTACATGTTTAACCGTTGGTATTATTCAAAAATACTGAAGGCTCCTGAAGATATTCTTCTTGGATGTCTAATAGAGTTTGAGCAGTCAAAGCCGATTGATCAGCCTGACGTACGCCACAATATTTATAAGTATAAAAAGACTTATAACTATCAAAAAGAACTTCTTCAAATTGGCATTATGGACTACATAAACGCTTTGACTAAAATGGACGAAAGTTTTAAAATAATGATTGGTTTTACGAGGAGTCTTCAAAAGGTAATAAAGCTCACAGACATTCAGGTAACCATGTATTTGGCTTACTGGATATTAGCTCTGCTTATTGTAACAAGACTTTTTTATCACTTGTTTTATTTTTGCAAAATACTAAAGGAAGAATGAATAGGTCTAATCAGTTTTCAATTTATATTGCTGTTCAGAATATAGAAGATTGGAACAAAGGTATTTATTCTATAACTGAAAACGGGTGCAAATTAATATCATCTGATTTTGAAATAAAAAAATTCTTTTATGATACATACGATTTCTTTGAAATAGAAAGATCTCCTTTCACACTATTTGTTACATATACTGGTGACGGAGAAACAAATCAAGAAAGTATATATTATGCACATGTGGGAG
Source organism: Paenibacillus lentimorbus NRRL B-30488 (assembly GCF_000411595.1). Taxonomy (NCBI): domain Bacteria; kingdom Bacillati; phylum Bacillota; class Bacilli; order Caryophanales; family Paenibacillaceae; genus Paenibacillus; species Paenibacillus lentimorbus. The sequence goes on from NZ_ANAT01000025.1 coordinate 8,740, forward strand.
CAGCTGGCCTTATTCAGTATGTTGCTAGGTATATGGCAGATGGGAAGGCTTATACAAGGCCCATTAAAAATATAAATGATTTATACTGCCACGCGAAATTTAAAACCGAACCTAATGAACAGGTCATTTATGCTATGCTTTTCGGTTACAACAATACAGGTATAAGGAAAGTTGAAGGGAGAGATTTCGTATGAATTGGCACTCTTACCATCTGTTTATTCATGATCAAGCATGTCATGATCTTTTTCTGAAAGAGTATTTAAAAAAGTTTTTAGACAAGGAAAAGGGCTTAATAAGTAAATTTTTTTTTATAAGATATTGGCAAGGAGGGCCGCATATTAGGTTTCGGTTTCAAAGCCACAATCCTGAGAAGGTACTAAGAAAATTAAAAATTGTATTTGCTGATTTTTTAAAAAACTATAACCCTTCCTATAGGTTAAAAAAAGAACAATATTATCAAAATCATACATTTGACGGAGAGCTGCCTGATGAAGAGGATATGTATTGGGTGGAAGATGGTCAGATAGTTTCTATCCCTTACAAGCCTGAGTACGAAAGATACGGAGGCTTTGATATTATGGAGGTTTCTGAGACAATTTTTCATCATTCAAGCCAATTAGCCTTGCAGGTTATTGAACAAATAAATGATCCTAATGTGTTAACAAAGATTATCTTGGCTTGTGATTTTTTTATGTTGGCAGAAAGTCAGTTAGCATATAGCCAGCGCAAGATATTAAATGAAAGATATCATTCGTTTTGGCTGCACTTTGCAGGTGAAAGTGAAACACCCATTGAAGAGAACCTTTCAAAAATAAAAAATGCATATAAAGCGAGGGTAAAAAAAACAGCCCCATTAGATCTCGATATATACCATACCTTTAAAAAAGTTTTAGAGGAACAGATTCGACATGCTACAGCCATAAAACCAGATGTAAATATAAATCAGTTGATTTTTTCACATATTCATATGTATAACAATCGTATTGGGTTGCCACCTTATTATGAAAATCAGATTCCTGTGATTATTTCATAGACTGGAGTGATGTAAAAAATGAAATGGAACTTCAATCAATCAATTACTTATGAAAATACACTTTACAGAAAATATCATCTGCAATCAAACCATGCCCCCCATATTCAGATGATAAATGCTCCAAGAAGGGAATATGCTATTCATTCCTTAGACAGTGTAGGTGCAAAAGTGAAATATAAGTTAAAAAGTATAGAGAATTTGCCTTCTTTAGAAGTGGAATTATCAGAAGTGCTAAAAAAAGAAGATCTTCCTGGGTATTTTCTGAACTGGATTTAACTTTTGAAATGTTAGAGCAGTTATTGACATATAGCTTTGGTATTAGTAATATTAGGGAAAAAAAGCGGACATATCCCTCCGGTGGTCAATTTTACCCCATAGAGGTCTATTTTGTGCCGACAGCAAGAAGTGTAGATAGCAATTTGTTAGAGGAGAAAGTGTATAAATATAACATAGATCATCAAGAGATTGTGGAAATCTGCGATTTTAATATTGATGATTTAAAAGCTTTTAGTGCATCTACTGATGTGGGTTTTTTTCTATTGATGGATGTCAAATTGTTTTATTTTTGGTAGCTGAAGACAAGGATATATTTGCGAAATATCTTGAGTTTACATATAGAATTATTCATTTAGATGCTGGGCATATGGCACAAAATTTTTTACTTACCAGCGCTGCTCTTGGACTTTCAAGCATTCCTATAGGAGGCTTTTATGAAAAAACAGTAAAACAAATACTCGGTTTAGATAATACGTCAAAAATGGTTATTTATACACTCTTAGGGGGATAATCTGTATGTCTGAGAAGCTCATAAAACTTAAAGAAAACTATCAAATCATACGAAATCCGCAAAATCCAAGTCAAGTATTTATTTATGATAAAAATAAAGAAATGGTTTTTTTGAAATTTAGCATGAGTTCATTGGAAAAATTAGAGAAAGTAGATTTTAATCGCTGGGGGCAGCATTTTCAATCACTTCAAATATTAAAATCCTCTATTGAAGGTAATATAATCATTTCATTATATAACAAATATCCAGATTTGTTTATCAGTAATAATAATAGCGAAGATTTAATGATTGATGCAAAAATACTGGAGAGCGAAAACATTATTAATTATAATCACTTTTATAGTACATATCAATTATCCAACCACCAATATGATTCATCTCGAATTTTTTTGTGGGGAGCATCCCAAACAAATTTACTTGTTTTTCATCAACTCATGAATCTCTCAATAGATGTCACACTTATTGTATCGTTAAAGGAAAAATTAACTCCATATGAAAATATTCTTTCAGGCAGAAGTCCATTTCAGCAAGTGCCGGACTTTATAAATAGTGTGAAAGACCATTATAACCTGGAAAACAAAAAAGCAAAGATTTTAATTTTTGAAAAAATATATGATTTTAAAACATTAGCAGGAAAAAACGTGATTCATATTGTTGACAACAAGATACTAGATAAATATGTTTTGCCAGAGCTATTTAATAGAATCGAATCCTCAAGAAATAAAGGTATTCTATATTATGGTTCTTATGAAAATGAGTTAGTGATCGGTCCCTTAGTATTCTCAGGTGAAACTGTTTCTTATTCCGATTTTCTTTTTAACTACGATAAAGAAACAAAGGCGCCATCTTCAGTTTTAAATTTCTTAGCTGCAGGAATGATTCAACGGGTTATCTCATATCTTAATGCTGATTCACTAAAGTATCTGTCTGAAGATGCTCAGCTTCCCTTAAATGCTGTATTTTGCATTGATAAGTTTTCTCTTAACTCTAGGATAATCCAATTAAAGAGAGAGGTTTTAAAATGAAAGTTATTACTCAAGGTTTGAACAAATCATATAAAGATAAAAAAGTTCTGCAGGATATTAGCTTCACTATTGAAAATAACGAGATTGTGGCAGTGTTAGGCCCTAATGGGGTTGGAAAAACAACCATGTTAGAAATTTTAATGACATTGAAAAAATACGATTCAGGTGATGTTCAAATATTAGGTCATAACTTACATAAAGAATCTAATATTCAAAAAGTGCGTTCAAAGATCGGAGTTGTTTTTCAGGAGGGAGGGATGTATGCATACCTAAAAACAAAAGAAGTGTTAGACTTATTCGCCTCGTTTTATGATATATCTAATGATAGAATCAATGAAGTTGTTAACTTATTCTCGCTTACAAAACATATGAATACAAAGTATGAGAAACTATCGGGAGGTTGGAAGAAAAGAGTTTTGTTAGCTACTGCATTTTTAAACCAGCCTGAATTACTTTTTCTGGACGAGCCTACAACGGGACTTGATCCTAAAGCGACAAAAGATTTATGGGATGCTATTAAGTTGGCGAAAAATAACGGAACAACAATCTTATTGTCTTCTCATTCTATGGAAGAAGTGGATATGTACGCAGACCGCTCCCTTATTCTAAAAGATGGCAAAATTGCAGAATTCGATTCTCCAACAGTGTTAAAAGAAAAGTATCAATGTACGTATTTTAAAGAAGTGTATTTTGCTATTTTAGAAAGGGAGTCTTCACATAATGGGTAAATCTTTATTTAAATTATGTAAATATGATTTTGTTGTTTTTTACGTGAACCTTTTTTCGCCTTACCAATTCTTATGCTGCCTGGGATTTTCTTTTTTGTCTTTATGTCTATTTTCAAAGAGCAGATTGGAGGAGCTGAAAACTTTGGTCCGTATATTCCAATTTACAGCTTATTAATCTCATTTCTCGTATTGTTTTTTTAATATTGGTCTTCAATATGTAACAGAAAAAGAAAGAGGAATTCATAAACGTTTAATTATGTCTTCTATTACAATATATCATGTAATTCTTACATATATTATTAGAGGAGTTCTTATCTCGTTAATTGGTTTTATTGAGATATTGCTTGTTGGTAAACTTGTTTTCCATACTATTTTGACAGATCATATGTTTTTATTCATTCTAACTTTCCTGATTGTAATCGGTATAACCTTGTTGTTTAGTTTATCTACTCATAATCTCTTTAAAAATTCAAGGCAAGTTCTTCCTTATACAATAGTCATGTTTCAATATGTCTTATTTGGATCCGGACTTATGTTTCCTATCGAGTCTGTTCCTGAATTTGTTAAGTATATTGTTTATATAAACCCATTTTATCACATGAAAAATTTGTTGTTATCTGTGTGGAATTGGCAACAGATAATCAACTGGCAAGGGATAGCATATTTGGTATTGGTTATTTTTGTATGTATATGCTTAATCTATATAAAATCGCGTTCTAAGGAATACTAAATTAAGGAATTGTGTATCGGCTGTTTTAGCGGCTTAAAATTCACACTATAAAAAAGCAGAATTGTTTAGAAGTATTATACTCCCCTTAGGCAGGCAGATGTTATCCTAATCTGCCTGCCTAAGGGGAGTATTTTCGATAACTATTATCTATAAATTCAAAGCCCGAAAAATTTGCTTAGTGGACATTATTCTCAATTAGAAATGATATACGAGTGTCTAATATCCAGTTCGTCAATGTCAGGAAAATTGATGAAAAAGGATAGTCATAAAGCAGCCATGAACGAATGGTTGCCCTATGACAAAGGGCAGTTCAACAATCTGCTTACTATAAGTTAATGAGCATTTCTTCCCTTATAAAGTTTAAGTATAGAAATGTTGAGTGCATAAGTAACCAGGCATTTAATGAACTCACCTATAAGTGGGTAAATACTATACTATTCCATCTCTACTTGACAGGGGATAATTAAGTTTCACTAAACCCGATCTTCTTCGTTAATTCGCTTTTTTCGCCATTTCCTGAGAGGTTTTTACTCTCGCTTTTCCCATAAACAAAATGGTAACGGCCGCAATGACGATCGGCGCCAGCGCAAGCGTAAATACATATGTGATGCTTTGCGACATGGCGTCAATAATGCGATCCAGAATGTGCGGCGGAATATGAGCGCGCGTGCCGGCCTGGAAAATGTCCTGCGGATTTCCGATGTTCTGCATCGCGCCGCCCGCTCCTTTCATGCCGCTGAATGAATCTGTGAGCTTGTTGGTAAACACATTCGTCTGGATGGTTCCGAAAATCGTCACACCGAGCGTCATACCGAATGATCTCAAAAACGAGTTTGTTGAGTTGGCGCTTCCGCGGTAACGCGGCTCCAGATCGTTCATGGACGCAGCCGGCAGCAGTGAGAAGTTGAAGCCGACGCCGAATCCTGAGATCAGCATGAATACCGTCAGCATCGTACGCGCCGTATCCGGTGTCATATTGGAAAGCAGCAGCATTCCGATAAAGAAAGCGACCACGGAAATCAGCATTAAATTGCGGAACCGCACTTTCGTCTGGAAAATTCCGCCGATCATACTTCCGATAACAGAACCGATCATCATCGGCGTCAAAATAAAGCCCGCGCTTGTCGCGGTGCTTCCGTACACAGCCTGAACGAAGATCGGGATAAACACCGCTAAAATGACGAACGTGGCTCCGTAAAGGAACGCCAGAATCTGTGCCGTAGCAAATAAACGGTTTTTAAACATCCAAAATGAGATAATCGGTTCTTCCGCTTTTCTTTCCACGATAAAAAAGGCGATAAAGAACACGGCGAACACAGCGAACAGACCGATGATCTGCACGGAGTTCCAATCATACGTTTTTCCGCCGAGCTCAAGAGCGAACATCAGACCGACAATGGAAACCACCAGCGTAATCGCGCCGGCCCAGTCGATTTTCTGCTTCTTATGTTCAAGGGATTCTTTATAGTAACGAAGAATGAAAAACAATGATAGAATACCGATCGGCACGTTGATATAAAACACCCAGTGCCAGCTGATGGAGTCGGTAATGAGCGCGCCTAAAAGCGGCCCGAGAACGCTGGACAGGCCGAAAACGGCACCGAACATGCCCGACATTTTTCCGCGTTTTTCCGGCGGAAATAAATCAAAAATGATCGTGAAGGCGATCGGCATCAGCGCGCCTCCGCCGATTCCCTGAATGACGCGGTAAATAATGAGCTGATCCATTGTTTGGGCGATTCCGCATAATGCAGATCCGATTAAGAAAAGAATAAGACCGAATAAAAAGAAACGCTTGCGTCCGTACATATCGGACAGTTTTCCGTAAATCGGCATACCGGCCATAACGGCTACCATGTATGATGCCGTCACCCACGCGAACTTATCGAAACTTCCGAGGTCCGCCACGATATTTCCCATCGCAGTGGCAACGATTGTATTATCCATAGCCGACATTAAAATGCCCAGCAAAAGACCGATGACGACAAACTTTGTCGAGGCGTCCTTCGCGGCTGTTTGTTCCATGCTTTTTTCCTCCCATACTTACTTTTGATCATTAAATTTGCTATGATCATATTAGATTTGCCGAAAATTATCTTGATCGTCAAGATAAATTGATTTTATAGGGAGGCCTGTCAGTTGTCAACAAGAAATACCAGAAGCGAGACGGAGGAAACCGCCATACAGTTATTCCGGAAGATGGCCACAAGGACGATCCTGTTTCATCAGGCGGCCGCTCAATCTCTCGGTCTGTTTCCGACCGATTTGAAATCAGCTGATATCTTAAATGAAGCAGGCCCGATGACCGCAGGCGAGCTCGGGAAAAAAACCGGCCTCAGCACAGGTTCGGTAACGGCGCTCATTGACCGGCTCGAAAAAGCGGGATATGTCATGAGGAAAAAAGACCCCGAAGACAAACGGCGGGTGATCATCGTGCCGCTGACAGCCGGAAAAGCGAATGTGAAGCAATTATTCAGCTCCTTATCCCAGTCCACGATCAGCCTTTGCCGGCAATATAAAGAAGAAGAACTGCGGCTGATATTCGATTTTTTAGGAAAAGCGACGGACATGATGGAAGACGAGCTTGAGAAATTAAAATAATGTATCATAGCACGGCCCATTCATGAATAACTTGTACAAGTTGCATGAATGAGGGGGAAGCCAATGAACATCTTTTTAAGCTACATCGTTCTCGGGCTGTCATTGTCAGCACCTGTCGGCCCGGTCAATGCGGCGCAAATTGACAAAGGCATCAAAAACGGCTTTTGGCATGCATGGATTTTCGGTCTCGGCGCCATGGCCGCGGACGGGCTGTATATGATTTTGATCTATTTCGGGCTGTCTCAATTTTTGACCGCTCCTTTTGTAAAAACGTTTTTGTGGCTCTTCGGTTTTTTCGTGCTGACCTACACGGGAGTCGAAACGTTAAAAAATATAAGGGAAGCCATGAATGTCAGAAGCGGAAAAGGAAAACCGGCTTTTTACAAAACTTTCGGCGCGGGGTTTTTTATTTCTCTTTCCAATCCGCTGAGCATTTTATTCTGGCTCGGCATATACGGGAGCATTCTCGCCAAAACCGCTGAATCCTTCGATGCAAATCAGCTTTTGATTTACAGCTCCGGCATTCTTCTCGGCATTTTGATCTGGGATTTCTGCATGGCGGTCGCCGCGAGCACTTTCAGAAATCTCCTTCATGAAAAAGCGCTCCGCTGGCTGACGGGAGCGGCGGGTGTGTCTTTGATCGTTTTCGGGTTTTATTTCGGATGGCAGGGGATTCAAATGCTCATCTCATAAATAGAAGAGTCACCCATCGCCTATCTCCGTCATAACGTATCATGACGATACTGGAGGTGGGCCGATGGCAAGCGGGCTGTACACAAAAAGTTGCCTTGAGGAAAAGTTATTGGATCTGCCAAATTGGCAGAGAATCGCTTTTGAGCTTCTATCAGAAAAAGTAGGCGATAAAGCGGATACGTTTCCGTGCATTCCCGGACGTCAGGGATTTTTGACAGATCAGCTCCGGATATCCTTTGCGGGTGATCCCCGCGAAGAGGGAACCCCGGAGGAAGTGGGGATGCTGCTGTCAGAGTACGGAAAGATCTCAAGGAATACCGGAAGATACGCGTCGCTGCTTGTGATTTTTGATACGCCTGAGGATTTAGCTGAGCATTATTCCGTTGAGGCGTATGAAGAGCTGTTCTGGTCTTTTTTAAACCGGCTGAGCGGCTGCGACCCGAAAGACTGGCCGGAAGACATGCCGGAAGACCCTGAACATTATAAATGGGAGTTCTGCTTTGACGGCGAACCGTATTTTATTCTGTGCGCGACGCCTGCGCATGAAGCGAGACAAAGCAGAAGCTTCCCGTTTTTTATGCTGGCGTTTCAGCCAAGATGGATTTTCGAAGGATTAAATGATTCAACCGCGTTCGGACGAAACATGAGCCGGCTGATCAGAAAACGCTTAGAGGCGTATGATGAAGCCCCTCTTCATCCCCGATTGGGGTGGTACGGAGGAAAAGACAATTTAGAATGGAAGCAATATTTCCTCCGTGATGATGAGACCCAAGTGTCAAAGTGTCCCTTTTCTTATTTGAAGAGACTGTTTAAACCGACGAAATAAGCTATGATCCGGCAGGGCTGTGTCCCTGCTTTTTTTGTACGATCCATGTCACGATCGCAATGACGGCGAGAAAACAAAGGCTGACCAGAAAACCGGGCCGGCTCGATTTCTCAAACAGCGTCCCGGAGACGGCCGCGACAATCAGCACAAGGGCGATAACAATCTGTACGGTTCCCATCTTTGTCGTTTCAAGCAGTTTCTTGCCCGAGAACAAAATGAACAGCCACGTATAAAGAAGCATCAGGCCCGCCGCGGTTGTCATGTGTTCATATATATTTTTCGGCAGCACCAATGACAGGATGATGGAGACGATGAGTCCGGCAAACGTCAATCCGAGCGCGGGCCAGCAGATTTTTTTGTTTTCCTTTAATCTGAAGCATTTCGGCGCATCCCCGTCATCGGCCATTGTACAAAGCAATGTCGTCACGGCAAACAGCGAGGCGACGAGCGTGGAAAATCCCGCAATAATAAAAATTCCGTTAAAAATATCAAGAATGATATCTAAATGAAAACCCTTCAGCGATGTAATAAACGGGCTGTCCTGTTCGGTGAATTTGCCCAGCGGCACTAACAGCAGCGCCAGGCCGAGAGAAATGACGTAAATTACCGCAAGAACGGCAAGCATCAGCCGGCCTGATTTAGAGGCTTCCTCCGGTTTTTTCAAATGCACGGTCATCAGCCCCAAGACTTCAATTCCTCCGAAGGCGTAAAACGCATAAATCAGTCCCGTCCATAACCCCATCGCTCCGTGCGGGAACAAATCCTTTGATTCGTTCGGCACCTGCACATCCGGTTTATGAGAAAATATACCGCACAGCGCCAATATGGCGATCACGATAAACATAAAAATCGCCGCCGTCTTGACAACAGCGAGCACATTTTCCGTTTTTTGAAAAACGGACAGCCCCGTAAATATAATCAAAAGACCGAGCACCGCATAGATGGAGGCGAAAATCCACAGCGGCACATTCGGAAACCAATGCTTCGTAAACAGCGAGATCGCTGTCAGCTGGCTTCCCGTGATCAGCATCTCGGACGACCAGTACACCCATCCGTTGCTGAAACCGGCCCAAGTGCCGAAAGCCTTTCTCGCATAGGCGCAAAAAGACCCCTTTTCGGGCTGTTTGGCCGAAAGCTTCGCGAGCTGCTCAAAGACAAAATAGGTGCCAAGCCCGGCAATAAGAAATGAGATCAGCGCGGAATATCCGCTTTTGACAATAGCGATGCTGGACCCGAGAAAAAAGCCCGTCCCGATTGTGCAGCCGACACCGATTAAGGAGAGCTGCCACCAAGCGAGATTTCCTTTAGGCTGGTCCTGTGATTTACCCATGAAGTTCAACCCCTTTATCAAAGCTTAGATTGCGGCCGTCAGAAGGGGAATATACATCCAATAAATTGCTTTACATGAAACAAACGGCCGGAGTTCATAATAGAAGAAAAAAAGGAGCAGTCTGATGACACAGCAATTTATCGTACCGCCGAAAAAAGGGCTTGGCCTGAAGGTTCACAAAGGGCAGATCATAAAAGTAGTCGATGTGGAAGGACAGCAGGTGGCTGATTTTACGGCGTATCATGCCAAGGACTTTTATGAGCATCTTGATCAGGGCGCGACGATTGATGCCAACCAGTCCATTCATGTAAAAACGGGTGACCATATTTATTCGAATTTATACAAGCCGATGCTGACGCTGATTGAGGATACAGTCGGCAAGCATGACCTGCTGCTTCCCGCCTGCCGTCCGGATATGAACAGGCTTTTATACGGAAAGCATAAAGATGAGCTCCAGGATACGTGCTATGACAATATGAGCGGGGCGCTTGAACCGTTCGGGGTGCCGCGGCCGCATATGCATTACCCATTTGCCATCTTTATGAACACGGTGCTCGATGAGAAGGGAAACTTATCAGTCGAAACGCCTCTTTCTGACGCGGGTGATTATGTACGGCTCCGTGCGGAAATGGATCTCGTCGTCGCGTTTTCATCCTGTCCGATCGAAAAAGGAAAATGCAACGGCGACAGCATCACGGCGCTGCGGGTGGAAATCAGCTGATCCCGGTGTATTTGATTCACTTAAAATCCGCACCTGTGCTATATTTAACAAAGAGTCGTACATAGTGGCATGATTCATTTTCAGCGTGAACGGGAAATGAATCATAAAGAAACAATGCAGGAGGAGTGATCGGGATGAGCATCCAGAAACAAATTATGAATGATCTCCATGTAAAACCCTCAATTGATCCGAAACAAGAAATTGAGGACAGAGTGAACTTTCTGAAACAATATTTGAAAAAAACAGGTGCCAAAGGCTTTGTGCTCGGCATCAGCGGGGGGCAGGATTCCACGCTTGCGGGACGCCTCGCCCAATTGGCGGCTGAAAGCATCAGAGAAGAAGGCGGAAACGCGGAATTTATCGCCGTCCGTCTTCCGCACGGCACACAGCAGGATGAGGATGACGCCCAATTGGCGCTCAAATTCATTAAGCCTGATAAATCATGGACATTTGATATTAAGGCCGCTGTCAGCGCGTTCGCTGATCAGTACAAAAAAGACACGGGCGATCAGCTGTCTGACTTTAACAAAGGAAATGTAAAAGCCAGAATGAGGATGATCGCTCAATATGCCATCGGCGGACAAGAGGGCCTGCTTGTCATCGGAACCGACCATGCGGCCGAGGCAGTGACCGGTTTCTTCACGAAATACGGTGACGGCGGAGCTGATCTGCTGCCGCTGACCGGATTAACGAAACGCCAGGGCAGACGTTTATTAGAAGAGCTCGGCGCGCCGGAACGCCTGTATTTGAAATTACCGACGGCCGATCTGCTTGATGAAAAACCGCAGCAGACGGATGAGACCGAACTCGGCATCACATACAATGACATTGATGATTATTTAGAAGGCAAGGACGTTTCTTCCGAAGTGATTGAGGCGCTGGAAAAACGCTACCTCAGTACGGAGCACAAGCGCCAGGTGCCGGCATCAATGTTTGATGATTGGTGGAAATAGAATGAAAAAAACCTCCCTTTTGAAAGGGAGGTTTTTGTTATCGTTTTTATTTATCTACACTTTCATAAACCCCTATCCAAATCCCTCTGCCGCTGTCATAAGTTTTACTTTTGAAAATCCACGTTGTTCCGTTTAAAACGAAAGAAGCAGCGAAATTGCCGTCAGGGCTTTGAACGAGCTTGATGGCATTAATGCCAACATCTGCTTTCGTTGAGATTGGGCTATTTTCCACGGATGCGGATGCTGTTGGTGATGCGGCAAAGGCAGGAGCGGCAGACATCAGTAAGGCAAGAGACAGCGCAGAACCGGTTAACACTTTTTTGAATTTCATTTCGAACACTCCCTTTTCAAATGAAATGTATTACAGTGTTAATAATTAGATGATTATCCATATAATTCCTTCTTTATTTCTAAAATTTTTTTCTTAAATTGAAAAAAAACATCCCTTCGGAGGGACTTTTTATTTATTGATCCATTTGCATGGATCAGGGACATGTTTTCAAAACGTTTTTTATTTGATACGGATATGATTCAGCTTCACCATCAATCTGTTGGTGAATCTTCGAAGGCTGCCTCTCGAATCAGGCTCAAGAGGCAGATTTGCTTGGGCAACGATCGTTTCTGCGACCTGCTGAATAGACATTTGGTCTGTATGGAGATGTTCTGCGAAGAGGCTATCAGACAGGCTGTTGATGCAGCGGTCGATTTGTTTTGCGGCCCAGGAGTTTTTTCCTTCCGCTCTGGTGCGCAGGCGTTTCAGCAATGTTTCCTTTGAAGCCAGCAGGGTAAAGTGGTGAATGGTCCGGCCATCCTGTCTCAGCCTGCTGATAATGTCATGGAAGTATTGATCGTTCGTAATGGTCATGGGCACAATGATGATGCCCTGATATGTATCTGACAAATAGGAAAGCATGCTGTAATTGAATTCCCGCCACAGAGGGTAGCTTTGAAAGTCATCTTCAGCGATATCCGGCGGTATCATCGAACGCATCGCAAACCCCATCTTTTCAGGATCATATACGTAAGACGGTTTCAGTCTTCTGTGCAGTTCAAACGCTGTTTGTGTTTTTCCGGAACCGAAAGCCCCATTTATCCAAATGATCATCATGATATCCCCCTTTTTCTATATGATACAAAAAAAGACCCTTCGATCGAAGAGTCAGCGGGAAAAAACAGACGTATATTCCCGGAGCGATTCCTTTATATGCGTAAAGGCATGTTCTCCAAAATACTCAAGAGAAACAAAACCGTCATATTGTCTGTTCATCAGCTCTTTTAAAAATGCTTTTTGATCGAGATCTCCTTGAAAAATCGGAGTTGGCTTGCTGAGATACCAGTTGTCAAAATTCCAGTGATAGTTTTTCAGATGAATATGGCTTACGGTATGATACAGCTTTTCTAAAGCGGACATTTGGTCAACGTGATTGACGTGTAGGTTGGAGCCGTCAAAAATGGTGCGGACCCGCGGATGTCCGACATCCTCCAAAAATGCCAGCGCCGCCTCCGGTGTATCCGCGTACGTATCGTAATGAATCTCAAGCCCGATATCGACTTCATAGTCATCTGCGAGCCGTGCCGACTGCTGAAATTGATCAACCGCACGTTGCCACTTTTCCGGTGACGTCCGATGCGCAGGAAGATTGCCGGCAAAGACTCTGATCAAGGGGCTGTGCAGCTGTCGTGCCGCGCTTAATGCCCTTTGAACATCCTTTAACGCCTGCCTTTCATCCTGAGCGGCGAAGTCAGTGTACAAACTGACGGCAGGCACCCCGATGCCTTCCTCCTGAAGCTGCTGATCAAGCCTGTCGAGCGGGCCGATTTCCTCTATATATTGTTTAGCGTGTCCGTACCACAGTTCGATTCCGTCAAAGGAGTGCTCCTTTGCGAAAGAAATGATGTCGAAAATATGCTTTTTTTTAAATCCTGTCGTGCAAAAACTCAGTTTCATCGGTAATCCTCCCGTAACTGTATATGTGTACTTTTCCCCGGGTGAGATACGGATAAACAGGTGAAAAGGGCAGACACTTTTATAAGCAGGGTGTCAGTGCGGCATACAAATTGTTTAGCGCTTTTTTGCGTCAAAGTATTAAATAATTGACCGAAGTGTTGTACAATTAATTTCATTCGAGTAAGGGGGGAGAAGCCATTGAAAAATGAAACGGAGCTGACGGACTTCAGTCCCGTCCGCAATAAACCGACTCGCGCTCGTTATGTGATACTGTTTCTTTTGTTTTTTATCACTGCGATTAATTATATAGACCGTGCCAGTGTATCCATCGCCGCCCCGTCCATTCAGACATCGCTGAACATAAGCCCCGCGCTTTTGGGCGTCGTCTTTTCCGCATTCAGCTGGACCTATACGGGTATGCAGATTCCCGGCGGGCTCATTTTGGACAAATTCGGGTCAAAACGGACGTACGGCGTTTCTTTAATGATCTGGTCTGTTTTCACCGGAGTGCAGGCTTTTGCGGCCAGTTTCGGGTTTTTATTCGGCTGCCGCCTGATTATCGGGCTGGCTGAATCGCCTGCGTTTCCGGCAAACAACCGGATTGTCACGACATGGTTTCCAAGGCGGGAACGCGCCTTTGCGACGGGTGTTTATACGGCGGGGGAATATGTGGGACTGGCGTTCGCCACACCGGTTTTATTCTGGGTGTTAACGGCATTTGACTGGCGCGCCGTCTTTATTTCTTCAGGCGTGCTCGGGCTTGTTTTCTCCGTTTTCTGGTTCAAAATGTATCACGAGCCGAATCGGTACCGGAAAGTGAACCGGGAAGAGCTTGATTATATTAGAGAAGGCGGCGGACTGACAGAGGTGTCTGAATCAGCCGGCAGGATCACGTGGCGGGATTTCGTCCAGCTTCTTAAATACCGCAAGCTTGTCGGCTTGTATATCGGCCAATTCGCCGTAGCCTCCACGCTGTTCTTCTTTTTGACATGGTTTCCGACTTATCTGGCGGAGGCAAAGCACATGGCATTCTTGAAAGTCGGCTTCGCCGCATCAATCCCGTATATCGCCGCCTTTTTCGGCGTATTGTTCGGCGGATATTGGTCTGACGGAATGATGAAACGGGGCGTGTCGGTGAACGTTGCCCGAAAAACCCCCGTCATCCTCGGTCTTCTGCTGACAGGCTCCATCGTGCTCGCGAATGTTACGGATTCTGCTCCTGCGGTTTTGACGATCTTATCCATTGCTTCTTTTGCGCAGGGCATGTCCAATATATCCTGGACGATGCTGAGTGAGGTGGCGCCAAGCGAAACAATCGGATTGGCAGGAGGCGTGTTTAACTTTTTCGCCAATATGGCCGGCATTATCACCCCGCTTATCATCGGGTTTATCGTTTCTGCGACCGGTTCATATAACGGAGCGATTCTGTTTGTCGGCGCTGTCGCATTTATCGGGGCATTTTCTTATATTTTCATTGTCGGAAAGGTGGAACGCATTACGCTCCGATAGAAAGAAAAACTCATCTCTTCTTATAAAGGATGGGTTTTCTTTCATTGCATTATCTCTATATTTCAATATTGAGTTATCATATAATAAACATAACTTTTTCATTTCTTAGGAGGATTTCGCCGAAGATGAACGCAAAACGTGCCATTCCCGTAAGAGAAAGAAATATCGTACTGATCGGATTCATGGGGGTCGGAAAGACAACAATCGGCCAGCTGGTCGCTAAGAAATTATACAGAGACTTCATTGATATTGATTTGCAGATTGAGAAAGATTTCAATATGTCCATCCCTGAAATGTTTGAGAAAAAAGGTGAAGCCTTTTTCCGTCAGACCGAAAAGGATTATATATTAGATATCTGCCGCAATACGAAATTCAAGATCGTGTCGCTTGGGGGCGGTTCGTTTAAACAAGAGGAAATCAGACAGTGCTGCCTTGAAAACTGTCTCGTGCTCCATCTGGATCTATCATGGGAGAATTGGAAGCAGCGGGCTGACCTGCTGATTGAAAGCCGTCCCGTTCTGCATAACCGTTCCATGGATGAAATGCAGCAGCTCTTTAACGAGCGCCAAAGCATCTATGATAAACATAATTCAAAAGTGGCAACGGATAATCTGGAACCAGAAGAAATCGCCGATTATATCGTAGAAACGTTAAAAATCGGCTGGGATCTGTATCAGCCGATGTAAAAAGAGCCGTGACGCTGTGAGCGTACGGCTTTTTTGTTTTCTTTTAAACAAACGTTTATTAAAATGTTTAGAAAATGAGTGTAAAATCGTGTTAAGATAGAGTCAGAAAATTAAATCTTATAAAACAAAGGAGAATAATCGGATATGCAATTATACGACTTGCCGCTCGACCAACTGCAAACCTATAAACCAAATAAAACCGCTCCTCATGACTTTTCGGATTTTTGGGCATCATCATTACATGAGCTTGCAAAGGAAGAGGCAAAGCCTGAATTGACGGCTGAAAGCTACCCGGCTGACGGCGTGAAAGTATTCCGGCTGACATACCGAAGCTTCGGCAAGGCGGAAATTGAGGGATGGTACGCCGTTCCCGACCGGCAAGGACCGCATCCGGCAATAGTGAAATATCACGGCTACAACGCGAGTTATGACGGAGATATACATGACATCGTAAATTGGGCGCTTCACGGATATGCCGCGTTCGGCATGCTTGTCCGCGGCCAGCACAGCAGCACAGATACAAGCGTTTCACCGCACGGACACGTTCCCGGCTGGATGACGAAAGGGATTTTAGATAAAGATACATATTATTACCGCGGCGTGTACTTAGACGCCGTCCGGGCTTTGGAAGTCATCAGCGGCTTTGATGAAGTGGATGAGACGAGAATCGCCGTCATCGGGGGGAGCCAGGGAGGCGGACTTTCAATCGCCGCGGCGGCACTATCTGACATTCCGAGAGCGGTTGCGGCCGATTATCCTTATTTAAGCAATTTTGAGCGGGCCATTGATGTCGCTCTTGATGAGCCGTATCTTGAGATTAACTCCTTTTTCAGAAAGAACGGCAGCCCTGAGACGGAGAAGGCCGCGATGAATACACTGGCCTATTTTGATATCATGAATCTGGCGGACCGCGTAAAAGTTCCGGTGCTCATGTCCATCGGGCTGATTGACCGCGTGACTCCGCCGTCGACGGTGTTTGCCGCTTACAATCATCTGGAAACGGAAAAAGAATTGAAGGTGTACCGATATTTCGGACATGAATACATACCTTCTTTCCATACGGAGAAGCTGGCCTTTCTGAAAGCGCATCTGAAAGGCTGACAACAGCGAAAAGCCCAAGTACTTGGGCTTTTTTCAGGAATGATCACGGAAAAGGACGGATACAGATGGAACAAAGGATCATCGAAGAATTAAAACGAATTGAAGCACAGCACGGCGTCAAGGTGCTTTACGCCGTAGAATCAGGGAGCCGCGCATGGGGATTTCCGTCAAGCGACAGCGACTACGATGTGCGGTTTCTCTATGTGCCGAAAAAAGAATGGTACTTTTCGATCGAACCGCATAGGGATGTCATAGAAGAGCCGATTCATGACATGCTAGACATCAGCGGCTGGGAACTGAGAAAAGCGCTGCGGCTTTTTAAAAAATCAAATCCGCCTCTTTTGGAATGGCTCTCTTCTGAGATGATCTATTATGAAGCTTTCTCAGCGGCTGAAAAGCTTCGAAAACTGAAAATCCGTGCCTTTTCACCTGAAGCCTGCATTTATCATTATCTCAATATGGCAAAACGGAATGAAAAACGGAATTGCAGGGCAGTGAAGTGAAGATTAAAAAGTATTTTTATGTTCTGCGTCCTCTCCTTGCCTGCAGATGGATTGAAACGTTCGGCTCCGCACCGCCGATGTCATTTCCCGTACTGGCCGATGCCTTATTGACGGATGAAGCGCTCATTTCTGAAATCAATATACTGCTTACAAGGAAAAAAGCGGTCAGGAGCTGGCTCCGGAACCGAGAAATACGTTGATTCATGCGTTTATAGAAGAAGAAATAGAACGCATCGGACACTATGTCAAAACGATCAAAACGTCGAAACCTGACATAACGGAGGAACTGAATCAGCTATTGATTCAGACCGTCGAAGAGGCGTGGGGGGAAAAAGGCGGAAATTGACGATTGCCGTCATTTCCGTCCGCCTTTTTTCGACATAATCCGCCTGCTATCTAAGAAGCTGATTGTGGTAAAACCACAAAAATTTATCAGAATCTTTGTATTTTTAGAATATTGTGAGAGGATGTTTTGTCCATTTACAATAGACTCATACAAATACTTCTTAGATTGCGGGGTGTTAAGGTTGGAAGTGATTACAAGAGATTTTTTCTTATTTTTATCCAAGAGCAGCTTTCTCAATAAGATGGCGCGAAGCTGGGGAAGCCGTGTGGCAGCCGGCAAAATCATCGGAGGAATGGATTTCCGCAGTTCTATCCCGACAATCCGACATTTGAACAGCCAGGGGCTGTCAGTTACTGTCGATCATTTGGGAGAATTTGTAAACAGCGGTGACGTCGCGAAAGAACGCACCGAGGAGTGCATGCAGACCATCGCCTTAATTGCTGATGAACAGCTGAATTCCCAAGTGTCATTAAAAATGACGTCTTTAGGTCTTGATATAGATCTCGATCTCGTCTATGAAAATATGACGAAAATCCTCCAGACGGCTGAAAAACATAAAGTCATGGTGACGATTGACATGGAAGATGAAACGAGATGCCAGAAAACGCTGGATATCTTTAAAGACTTCCGGAGCCGGTATGAATATGTAAGCACCGTGGTGCAGGCTTATCTGTACAGAACGGAGAAGGATCTTGATGACCTCAGCCCGCTGAATCCGTTTCTGCGGCTTGTCAAAGGGGCCTATAAAGAATCGGAAAAGGTGGCCTATCCTGAAAAAAGCGACGTCGATGAAAATTATAAAAGACTCATCCGCAAACAGCTTTTAAAAGGACATTATACGGCAGTCGCCACGCATGATGACAAAATGATCGAGTTTACAAAACAGCTTGCCAAAGAGCACGGCATTCCAAACGACCGTTTTGAGTTTCAGATGCTGTACGGCATGCGCTCGCAAACCCAGCTCAGCCTGGTGGAAGAAGGATACCGCATGAGAGTCTACCTGCCTTACGGGGATGACTGGTACGGCTATTTCATGAGACGGCTCGCCGAACGCCCCTCAAACATCGCATTCGCCTTTAAAGGAATGACTAAGAAGTAAAAAAGGGAGAGATGACAATGACTACACCTTATAAACACGAACCATTCACGAATTTCCAAGATCAATCGAACGTTGAAGAATTTAAGAAAGCGCTTGCGAAGGTAAATGAGTATCTGGGAAAAGATTATCCGCTCGTCATCAACGGTGAAAAGGTAGAGACGGAAGCGAAAATCGTTTCAATCAATCCGGCTGATAAAGAAGAAGTCGTCGGAAAAGTGTCAAAGGCGTCCCAGGAACACGCTGAGCAGGCGATTGAAGCGGCTGCGAAAGCGTTCGAAGAGTGGAGATACACATCCCCTGAAGAAAGAGCGGCCGTTCTGTTCCGCGCAGCTGCCAAAGTCCGCCGCAGAAAGCACGAATTCTCCGCCCTGCTCGTCAAGGAAGCGGGAAAACCTTGGAACGAAGCTGATGCGGATACGGCGGAAGCCATCGACTTTATGGAATACTACGCGCGCCAGATGGTTGAATTGGCAAAAGGCAAGCCGGTCAACAGCCGCGAAGGCGAGAAGAACCAATATGTCTACACACCGACCGGCGTAACGGTCGTCATTCCGCCATGGAACTTCCTCTTTGCGATTATGGCGGGAACGACGGTGGCACCGATCGTAACGGGCAACACGGTCGTTCTTAAACCGGCAAGCGCGACACCGGTCATCGCGGCGAAATTCGTAGAAGTGCTTGAGGAATCAGGCCTTCCGAAGGGCGTTGTCAACTTTGTGCCGGGAAGCGGAGCGGAAGTGGGAGACTATCTCGTCGATCACCCGAAAACAAGCATCATTACGTTTACGGGATCACGTGAAGTCGGTACGAGAATTTTCGAACGCGCGGCGAAAGTGCAGCCGGGCCAGCAGCATTTAAAGCGTGTTATCGCTGAAATGGGCGGTAAAGATACGGTTGTTGTCGATGAGGACGCGGACATTGAATTGGCGGCTCAATCCATCTTTACATCAGCATTCGGCTTCGCGGGACAAAAATGTTCTGCAGGTTCACGTGCAGTTGTCCATGAAAAAGTGTATGATCAAGTATTAGAGCGCGTCATCGAAATCACTGAATCAAAAGTGACGGCAAGCCCTGACAGCGCTGACGTGTATATGGGACCTGTCATCGACCAAGGTTCTTACGACAAGATCATGAGCTACATTGAAATCGGAAAAGAAGAAGGCCGTTTAGTAAGCGGCGGCACCGGAGATGATTCAAAAGGCTACTTTATCAAGCCGACGATCTTCGCTGACCTTGATCCGAAAGCCAGACTCATGCAGGAAGAAATTTTCGGGCCGGTCGTGGCGTTTTCTAAAGTATCAAACTTTGATGAAGCACTGGAAGTGGCCAACAATACTGAATACGGTTTGACAGGCGCGGTCATTACAAATAACCGCAAACATATTGAACGGGCGAAACAGGAATTCCATGTCGGCAACCTGTACTTCAACCGCAATTGTACGGGAGCGATTGTCGGCTACCATCCGTTCGGAGGCTTCAAAATGTCCGGCACTGATTCAAAAGCGGGCGGCCCGGATTATTTGGCCCTCCACATGCAGGCGAAAACAATCAGTGAAATGTTTTAAGAGGGACTGAATGGGCATCCTCCTCGCGGGGGGTGTCCATTTCACCATAAACCTATAAAGCGGAGGAGGAAATGCCATAGCAAACATTCAGTTGATTATTTCCATTTGTATTTATATGGCGGGCATGCTGTTTATCGGTTATTTCGCCTACAGACGGACGTCGAATCTGACGGATTACATGCTCGGGGGGCGTTCTTTAGGCCCTGCCGTCACAGCGCTCAGCGCGGGAGCGGCGGATATGAGCGGATGGCTCTTGATGGGGCTTCCTGGCGCCATGTTCTCGACGGGATTAAGCGGCGCTTGGATTGTAATCGGACTTGTGCTCGGGGCTTGGGCGAACTGGCTTTTCGTGGCGCCGAGGCTGAGAACGTATACCGAAAAAGCGGGGAATTCCATCACCATTCCGGGTTTCCTTGAAAACCGTTTCGGTGATCATACGAAGCTTCTCAGACTGTTTTCGGGTCTCGTCATTCTCGTTTTTTTCACATTTTACGTATCATCCGGCATGGTGTCCGGAGGCGTCTTATTCAACAGCATTTTAGGGTTGAATTACCACACGGGACTGTGGGTCGTGACAGGCGTCGTTGTCGCCTACACCTTGTTCGGGGGCTTTTTGGCGGTAAGCTGGACGGACTTTGTTCAAGGGATCATTATGTTTGCGGCGCTTATTCTTGTGCCGATTGTGACGATTTTCCATACGGGCGGCCCGGGGGAAACCGTTGCCGATATCCGTTCCGTCAACCCGGAACTGTTTAATATGTTCAAAGGGACGACCGTCCTCGGCATTATTTCTTTATTTGCGTGGGGGCTCGGCTATTTCGGGCAGCCGCATATTATTGTGCGTTTTATGGCGATCACATCCGTGAAAGAGATCAAACGCGCCAGACGGATCGGAATGGGATGGATGATTTTGTCTGCACTCGGCGCGCTGTTTACGGGTCTTGCGGGAATCGCGTATTACCACCAGCGCGGGTTGAAGCTGGATGATCCGGAAACCATTTTTATTCAGCTCGGCAACATTCTGTTCCACCCGATTATTACGGGATTTCTCATTTCTGCGATTTTAGCGGCCATTATGAGTACGATTTCGTCTCAGCTGCTCGTTACGTCCAGTTCTTTAGTGGAGGACTTGTATAAGTCCATGTTCAGGCGTTCAGCTTCTGATAAGGAACTCGTATTTCTGGGGAGAATGGCAGTGCTTGCGGTGTCAATCGTCGCCCTGGTGCTCGCCTGGGAGAAAAACAACACGATACTTGGTCTTGTCAGCTATGCATGGGCGGGATTCGGCGCTTCATTCGGGCCGGTCGTACTGCTCAGTTTATTTTGGAAACGGATGACGAAATGGGGGGCACTCGCCGGCATGATTGCGGGAGCGATTACCGTAATCATTTGGGCGAATGCCGGTCTTTCAGACTTTTTGTACGAAATCATTCCGGGCTTTGCTGTAAGCCTTGCCGCTGTATTTGTCGTCAGCTTATTGACACAGGCTCCGTCAAAAGATGTCACAGATCAGTTTCATGACTACCGTGATACACTTTCTCAATAAAAGCAAGGAACGAGAGGAAGAAGGGACCGCCCTTTTTCCTCTTTTCACGATACAGGCTTTCGGATCATTCCGTTTTGGGAGTATATGAATTTTTTTCTATACAAAAAGTCACCCCTCAGAGTATGATAAAGATAAAAAGAGCATAGGAGAAATAGGTATGGAAGAGCTTTTAGAGAGAGTTTTTTCATTTACGGACATTGATAAATTAATTGATTTCATCAGTTATGAATTGCAGAAGCCCGTTATTCTGGAAAGCGCGGATTTCTTTTTGCTTGCCTATAATTCTTATTACATTAATCACTTCGACTCCGCCAACCAGCAGACGATATTCTCAAAAAAATGCCCCGTGCAGATTTTTGAAAGGTTTCTGAAGGACGGGGTGATCGAAAAGCTGAAAACCGTTCCTGAACCGTTCCGTGTCGAAAAAATAGACAGTATCGGACTGAATCAGAGAGTGGTTGTAAGCGCAAAACATAAAGGGGAAGTGATGGGCTACATCTGGATTCAGGAGCTCGACCGAAACTTGACGGACGAGGAGCTCGATTTTTTATATGAAACTTCATTCCATGTCGGAAAAATCATCTATAAAACGAACCGGCTGAAACAGGAAAAAGAAGAGAGAGCGGAAGACCTGGTGAAACGGGCGATCTTTCAGCAATTCTCCTCTGAAAAGGAGTTCAGGCGGGAAGCGGAAAAGATGAACGCCGTGCTGCCGTCGGTTTTTTCGGTAGTCGTCCTGCACGCCGCAAATGGGGATGGGGAGGCAGTCGAAGATGTAAAGGAAAATATCAAATCGTACTTGAATTTGCGGGATAAAGTCAGCCACGTCTTAACCATTGATTCCAATATTGTCATCGTCGTCGCAAGCTTCTCGCAAAAAAGCTCCGGCACTTCGGCAGCATCTGAATTCATCCACAAACTGCTGACTCATTTTCACTTTCAGAAGATCCCCACTCCCATCTATATCGGAATCGGCAATGAATACAGCAGCATCCTGAAGCTCGGGAAAAGTTATATAGAAGCCCTTGAAGTCATAAAGGCCGCCGAAATTACCGGAAATCAGGAAAATATCCCGTACGAATACAGTAAGCTCGGGATTTACCGCTATCTTGAAAGCATCGAAGAAAAAACGCCTCACTGGAATATGTAAACGATGATTTAGCGTTATTAAAAGCCAAAGACAGAGAAAGCAGCACCGAACTGCTGAAAACGTTAGAAATCTATCTCCTCAATAACTGCAAAACAAAACCAGCCGCAGAACAGCTTTTTATTCATCAAAACACATTGAACTACCGCATCAAACAGATTCTTGACATGACATCAATTAATTTAAACGACTTCAGGACAAGGTGCCAGCTGTATCTCGATATCATGCTGATGAAAAAGAGATAAAAAAGAAACCAGTCGCCGTACTGGTTTCAGTTTTAATACCTTCCCGCTTATCAATCTCAGAACCTCGCTTCTGAATCACTCCTTTCCCGCAAGATGAGAAATGAATAAACACTGCTCCTCAATATGTGTTATACTTTCATTGATATTGATTCTCAATTAAAAATGTATGAAGTATAGATATAACGGGAGGCAGAACGATGGCGGAAAATCATGAGGTGTATGACGTCACGATTATAGGCGGAGGCCCGATCGGCCTGTTTGCGGCTTTTTATTGCGGGATGCGGGAGCTGAAAACGAAGGTGATCGAGTTTTTACCGCGGCTCGGAGGGAAGGTGTCTATGTTTTTCCCTGAAAAAATCATCCGTGATATCGGCGGAATACCCGGGATTGCCGGAGAACAGCTGATTAAGCAGCTGAAGGAGCAGGCGGCGACATTTGAGCCGGATATCGTGTTGAATCAGCGGGTGGCCGGATTTGAGCGGCTGAAAGACGGAACCATTGTGCTCGAAAGTTCCAAAGGGGAAAAGCACTATACGCGCACGGTGATTTTGGCCGTCGGCATGGGGACGCTTGAGGTCAATGAACTTGACAGCGCGGATGCGAGCCGTTATTCAGGAAAGAACCTTCATTATAAGGTGGAGAAGCTTGATGCGTTTCGAGATAAGCATGTCGTGATTTCCGGAGGGGGAGATACCGCGGTTGACTGGGCGAATGAGCTGGAACCGATTGCGGCGTCTGTTACCGTCTTGCACCGCCGTAAGGAGTTCGGCGGTTTGGAAAGCAGCGTGGCGAAAATGAAGCGGTCTTCCGTGCGGGTGCTTGCGCCGTATCGTCTGAAGCATCTCAATGGCACCGGGGAACGGATCGAGAGCGTCACCGTTTGCCAAACTGAGTCCGGACTTTCTGAAGTCATCAAGCTTGATGAGCTCATTATCAACCACGGGTTTAAAATTGATCTCGGTCCGATGAAGGACTGGGGGCTTGAGATAGAAGAAGGCAGGATTAAAGCTGACAGACATATGCGGACGAATCTTCCGGGCGTGTTTGTCGCCGGTGACGCCGCCCATTATGAAAGCAAGCTCAGACTGATTGCCGGCGGTTTCACGGAGGGGCCGACCGCCGTGAACAGCGCCAAAGCCTATTTGGACCCGCAGGCGGATCAGATGGCGATGTATTCGACTCATCATAAAAAATTGGTGACACAATAAAACAGGGCTGACCCCCGATGCTGAGCCTGGGGGTCAGAAAAGCATTCCGGCGTATCAGCTGTGAACGAGCATGTCTTTCATTTCATTTCGTATAAACGCAAATAACTGTTTCTGATTTTTCACGGCGGTAAACCCGCAGCCGGCGGGGACGTCTTCGCCCATGCAGATGACGGGAGGGCGGTTTCCTGACGGATTCGGTGATATGCCGATTTGTTTTCCGGCGCTGATCAAATGCTGAGCGGATTCTTTGCCCGTACAGATAATCATTTGCAGAGGAGACTCACTGATCGTGCGTCCGATCATGGAAGTGAACCGCTCATCCGCGATATGTTCATGGGTGATATAAAACGGGCATGATTTTGAGTCTGACAAGTTTTCTGCTGCTTGACGGCTTCCTACAATGAGCGAGTGCGGAGAATCATTTTGCCATTCGGATAGGAGAAAGCCCCGTTTTGTCAGTTCCGTCTTTGCGGCTTCAGTCGCTGCATTCAGGCTTGCGGTCACCCGGCGGATGTCGATCTGCTTGAAAGCCAGTGTGTCAAAGAATTCGCATACCGCAAGGCGTGATGTGAAAAATAGTTGTTCAAAGGTGCTGATCTGTTTCAGGATGTTTTCGTTTGCGGGCATTTTTTTAACGATCCGCTTCGGCCATTCAATAACATCGGCGCCATACTCGCGCAGCTTGTCTGTCAATGTATGTTCATCATCGCCATGAGTGACCACCATGATATGCCGTCCGATGAACGGTTTGCTTTCAAACCAGCTGTGTGTTTGAAAATTGACAATATCACCAATGACGATAATGGCAGGATTGGTGATGTTTTGGCTTTGAACTTTGTCATGGATATCCTGAAGCGTTCCTTTAACACTCCGCTGCCGCCCCCACGTCCCCCATTGAATGACGAGTACGGGAACGGAAGGGGATTTTCCGTACTCCATAAGCTGCCGGCATATAAATGACAGATTTTTTACGCCCATGTAAAACACAAGCGTTTGAACGCTTCGGGCAAGCCCTTCCCAGTCGAGATTCGGCCTGCCGTGCAATGATGTATCATGAGCGGTGATCATCGCGAAGGACGAAGTGAAATCACGATGGGTGACGGGGACTCCCGCATACAGCGGCGCTGCGATTCCCGAGGTGATGCCGGGCACCATTTCGTAGCGGATGCCGTGCTGATGAAGCGCCTCTGCCTCTTCGCCGACCCTGCCGAACACACTTGGGTCTCCGCCTTTCAAGCGGACGACGGTGTAGCCCTCCGCCGCTTTTTCAATCAGCAGGGCATTTATCTCAGACTGTTTCATAAAATGGCGGTCGGGCAGCTTTCCGCAATAAATGAACCGGCAGTCAGGTGAGGCGTATTCTAGAAACTTTGGGTTTGCGAGCCGGTCATACAAAATGATATCCGCTTTCTCCAGAGCCTGTTTTCCTTTTACGGTGATCAGCCCCGGGTCTCCTGGTCCGGCACCGACAAAGTATACGATTCCGTTTTTCATGATGGCGTCATCCCTTCAGCAATTTAAAAAATGAAGGACCACTTGAAAAAGTGATCCGGTCTTTGATCAATACAGGATGTATACATTCTCTCCTTCGATCAGTGTTTCGTATGTTTTGACACAGCCATGGTCCGGCTCTTGGACTTTTCCGTCTTCTAAGGAAATTTTCCAGTCATGCATCGGGCAGAAGACGTATTCTCCGCTGACGATGCCTTCAGCCAGGACGCCCCCTTTATGGGGACAGCGGTTTTCGACGGCACGGATGTTCCCGTCAGAAAGCTTAAATACGGCAAGCTCTTTATCTTCTATATATACGGTTTTTCCTAACTCCTCGGGTAATTCGTTTACTCTGCCTATGCAAACCTTTGTCATATCTTTATTAACCATGTCCCTTCCCCCTTACTGTTTTATGAAGTCGTGACGACATTTTCGAATAGATCTTTAGATGCTTTTTTATCTTCAAGGAAGTATTGCCACGGATCTTTGTGGACAGAGAGTGTCTCATTCATTCTGTCGTTGAGCTCCTGCCGTTTTTCCGGATCGTTTAATACGGATTGGACATGAGATAAACCGACGCGCTCAAGCCATGCGGATGTCCGCTCCAGATAGTTTGCCGTTTCTCTGTAGTACTGAAGGTAAGCACCCGCGTATTCTAAGACTTCTTCATTCGTTTTTACTTTCATCAGCAAATCACCGGCGCGCAAATGGGTTCCGCCGTTTCCGCCGACATAAAGCTCCCAGCCCCCGTCGATGCCGACAACGCCAAGGTCCTTAATGCCTGATTCCGCACAGTTCCGCGGGCAGGCGGACACGGCCATTTTGACCTTATGAGGCGTATTGAGCCCTTCGAATTTTTTCTCAAGCGCAATACCCAGTGCCATGGAGTCTTGCGTGCCGAAGCGGCAGAATTGTTCGCCTACGCACGTTTTTACCGTGCGGAGTGTTTTTCCGTACGCATAGCCTGACGGCATATCAAGCTCGGCCCATACTTTCGGCAGATCTTCTTTTTTTACGCCGATGAGATCAATTCGCTGGCCGCCGGTCATTTTAACGAGCGGGATCTCATATTTGTCGACGACATCGGCGATCTTGCGGAGATCTTGAGAGTTGGTTACGCCCCCGTACATCCGGGGAACGACTGAGTATGTTCCGTCCTTTTGAATATTGGCGTGCATCCGTTCGTTCACAAAACGGGATGTTCTGTCATCCTCGTATGTAGCCGGATTAATCATGCCTAAGTAGTAGTTGAGGGCAGGGCGGCATTTGGAGCAGCCTTCCGGCGTTTTCCAGCCGAGCACGTTCATGATTTCTCTTGTATGTGAGAGCCCTTTGGCTTTGATTTCTTCTACGACTTCATCTCTCGACAGTGAGGTGCAGCCGCAAATCGCTTCTTTTTGCGCGGATGCGTCAAATTCTGAGCCCAGTGTATATTGAAGAATGTCTTCTACGAGCGGTTTACAGCCTCCGCAGGAACGGGATGCCCCGGTGCATGCTTTGATTTCGTCCGTTGATGTGCAGCCTTTTTCCTGAATGGCTTGAATAATCGCGCCTTTTGAAACGCCGTTGCAGCCGCAGATGATTTCATCGTCGCTCATCGCCGCGGTCATGCTTGCGCCTGCTTCCTGATCAAGAGGCTGTAAGATTGATATTTTGGAGGTTTCAGAGATATCTGCTTCTTTTTGAATCATAGAAAACAGGCGGTTGCCTTCGCTGCTGTCTCCGAACAAAACAGCGCCGACAATTTGATTGCCCCTCAGGACAATTTTTTTATAAATGCCGTCCTGTTCATCGAACACTTTAATCGCCTTTTTGTCCTCTGATTCATCAAAGTCGCCGGCAGAGAACACCTCGACGCCTGATACCTTTAATTGAGTGGAGAGAACGGAGCCTTCGTACGGTTTTGTTTCAATGCCGCAAATATGCTTGGCCAGCACTTTTGCCTGTTCATAGAGCGGCGCCACAAGACCGTATGCGATTCCGCGGTGCTCGGCACATTCACCGACCGCATAAATGTGCGGAATTTCAGTCTGCATATAATCGTTAACAATGATTCCGCGGTTTACCGGGATGCCGCTTTCTGTGCCAAGCTGTGTATTCGGGCGGATGCCGACAGCCATGACGACCAGGTCAGCTTTGATGCTTGTGCCGTCTTTGAAGCGTACGCCTTCGACACGGTCAGTACCGAGAATTTCTTCGGTTTGTTTTTCAAGGAAAAAGGTCATGCCTTGTTTTTCTAACTCGTTTTGCAGCAGGCGTCCCGCCGCTGCGTCAAGCTGGCGCTCCATCAGGAATGGGGCGAGGTGGATGACAGACACGTCCATGCCGAGATTCAGCAGTCCGCGCGCGGCTTCCAAACCCAGCAGTCCTCCGCCGATGACGGCTGCTTTTTTATATTGTTTTGACGCGGCGAGCATCGTGTCGGTATCTTTTATGTCTCGGAATGCCGTGACGCCTTGTTTGTCTGCGCCCGGAATCGGAAGGATAAAAGGGACAGAGCCTGTCGCCAGGATGAGTTCATCGTAAGGCTGGATTCTGTCTGCATCGGTGATGACGGTTTTGTTTTCCGTGTCAACTTTGATGACTGTTTCACCGGTGTACAGCTGAATGTTGTTTTCTTTGTACCAGTTCCAATCGTTTAACGTAATGTCTTGAATGTCGGTATCGCCTTGCAGCACTTTTGACAGAAGGATTCGGTTATAGTTGGGATGAGGTTCGGCCCCGAATATTGTAATCTCAAATTCGTCTTTTGAAACACGCAGTATTTCTTCAATCGCTCTTACCCCGGCCATTCCATTTCCAACAAGGACTAGCTGTTTTTTTCCCATCAGATGATCCGCTCCTATCTTTGTTTTTTTCAGCGTAGCACAGCAAAAACAAATATTTAAGATGCATGTTATGAAATGTAACAAAAAATACGAAAAAATCTAAAAATTTTATGAAAAATTAGATAGGGCTGATTCGTACCGCACACATCTTAAAACCGGGCATTTTACAGTCCGGATCGAAGGCTTCACCAATTAAATCGTTGACGTTTTGCGTGTCAGACCAATGGATGGGGACAAACAATGTATGATGTCTGACTTTTACTTGATTTTTAACGGAGAATATATCAAAATAAATAGTAACGATTACGATTTGTAACCATGTACATCGTGATAATAAGGGAGTTGCGGGATATAAATCGTAATCATTCTATTTTGTTAGGGGGCTATTGATATGAAAAAAATTCCGGTTACAGTATTGAGCGGCTATCTTGGTGCCGGAAAGACGACCGTTTTGAATCATATTCTACAAAACCGCAACGGTTTAAAAATTGCCGTCATCGTCAATGACATGAGCGAAGTAAATATAGACGCGGGCTTGGTGAAGCAGGGAGGCGGTTTGTCAAGGACGGATGAGAAACTCGTGGAATTATCCAACGGCTGTATCTGCTGCACGCTGCGTGAAGATTTATTAGTCGAAGTTGAGAAACTCGCGAAAGACGGCATGTTTGATTATATTGTCATTGAATCAACAGGGATCAGCGAACCGATTCCCGTTGCCCAGACATTCTCTTATATAGATGAAGAAATGGGCATTGATCTGACAACATTCTGCAGGCTGGACACAATGGTGACCGTGGTGGATGCAAACCGCTTCTGGCATGATTTCCAGTCCGGTGACACCCTTCTTGACCGGAAGGAAGCGGCGGGAGAAGAGGATGAACGGGTGATTGCCGACTTATTAATTGACCAAATAGAGTTTTGTGATGTGCTCATTTTAAATAAATGCGACATGGTGGGCGAAAAAGAGCTTGAACAGCTGGAAACGGTTCTTTGCGCATTACAGCCCCGTGCCAGACTGATCCGGTCCGTCCGCGGAGAAGTGCCCGCCGAATGCATATTGAATACCGGTTTATTTGAGTTTGAGGAAGCGAGTTCATCAGCAGGGTGGATAAAGGAACTGACGGCAGGTCATGAAGCGCACACTCCGGAAACGGAAGAGTACGGCATCACTTCGTTTGTGTACTCGCGGCGTCTGCCGTTTCATACCGTTCGTTTTGACAGCTGGCTGCATCAATCAATGCCTGACAACATTGTGCGCGCAAAAGGAATTGTTTGGTGCGCAACCCGCAACAGCCTTGCGCTGCTGATGTCTCAGGCGGGTCCGGCGGTTTCGATTGAGCCTGTTTCTTATTGGGTGGCGGCAATGCCGAAACTTGAGCAGGAGCAGATCAAACAGCAGGAACCGGAGATTCTGGAAGATTGGGACGACCAATTCGGAGATCGTCATACGAACCTGGTGTTTATCGGAACAGATTTAGATGAAGCAGCCATTACAAAGGAATTGGATCAGTGCCTGCTCACGCCGTCTGAGTTCGATTCCGACTGGTCGCAGCTTGAAGATCCTTTTCAATGGGATATTCAGCGGGCCGAATAACATACCGGCCAAGTTTAGAAGCAGGTGAAAAGGGAAGGAGTGATGAAAAAGGAGCTGACCAAGTGTGAAAGCATTGACATACCAAGGAAAAGAACATATGGAAGTGAAAGAAGTCCCGGCACCCGCCATTCAAGATGAGAGAGATGTCATCGTTCGAATTACCGCAACCGGGATATGCGGTTCAGACCTTCATTTATATAAAAACGGAATACCCGCCGATCCGGGTTATATTGTCGGGCATGAGCCGATGGGAATCGTGGAAGAAACGGGCAGTCAAGTCAAAAAGCTGAAAAAAGGCGACCGGGTCGTGATTCCTTTTAACATCGGCTGCGGAGAATGTCATTATTGCAAGCATCAGATGGAAAGCCAGTGTGATGAATCAAATCCAAATCCTCATACAGATGCCGGCGGTTTATTCGGTTTTTCGGAGTTTAACGGAAATTACCCCGGCGGGCAGGCTGAATATTTACGTGTTCCTTACGCTGATTTCTCTTCTTTTCTGGTTCCGGCAGACAGTGAGCTTGAAGATGAGCAGGTGCTGCTTCTGTCAGATGTCATGCCGACCGCCTTTTGGAGCGTCCAGCACAGCGGAGTGAAAAAAGGAGATACAGTCGTTATTCTGGGATCAGGTCCGATCGGCTTAATGGCGCAAAAATTCGCGTGGAAAAAAGGAGCTAAACGGGTTATCGCAGTTGATCAAGTCCCGCATCGCCTTGAACATGCGAGACGCATAAACGGAGCAGAGACCTTCAATTTTTCAGAACATGATGAGATCGGGAAACTGCTGCACGAACAAACGTCAGGGGGCGCGGATGTAGTGATTGATTGTGTCGGAATGGACGGCACGCCGCTTTCAAAAGAAAAAGCAGAGCAAAAACCGAATCAGTTCGGAACGATCAGCCCGATTCTTACAGCATCAGAAGCCGTTAAGAAGTTCGGAACCGTGCAGCTCACGGGCGCATACATTTCTGAAGCGGACGGCTTTCCGCTCGGCGATTTTTTCACACGCAACGTTTCTTTAAAAATGGGCCAGGCACCCGTTATTCATCTGATGCCGAGGCTGTATCAAATGATCGAACAAAATGAAATTGATCCGACAGATATCATTACACACAAAATGAGTCTTGCGGAAGCTCCTGCTGCATATGATATATTTGACAAAAAAGAAGATGGCAACATTAAAGTGATTTTGAAGCCATAGCGAGGGGAAACATGATGAATATTTACAGACCGGCGGGATTTTGGATCAGATTGGGAGCCGTTGTACTCGACTATTTAATTACTTCAGTGCCTTTGGCGATTATTTTTATGCTGGCAACAGGAAAAGACCCGAATGAGAGCGCAATGATCAGCATCATTTTGACTCTTTATGGTATTTTGCTCCCTGTATACTGGAACGGCTATGTTATCGGCAAAAAGATCTGCGGTATCCGCATCGTCAAAAAAGACGGAACTCAGGTAGGCTTTCTTACTATGATTTTGAGAGTGCTTGTGGGCGGCCTGATATATGGCGTGACGTTTGGAATCGGTGTGATCGTGAGCGCATTCATGGTCGGAATGAGAGAAGACAAACGGTCAATCCACGATTTTGTAGCGGGAACGTATGTCACATACGCGCTGCCGGACGAATCGATTGAAAAGAGCGAATAATTTCGCTCTTTTTTTTGCATAAAAAATGGATGAGGGAGCAACATATAACAAACGTTAAAGGAGGAAAGAGTCATGAAAAAAGCTGCATTGTCTTTAGCTGCGTTTTTCATTACAGCAATGGTTTTCACAATGCCGGCACACGCCGAAACAAAAATGCCTTCAACAATGTCACTCACGGAACAGCAGAAAAAAGAAATTGAATCACTTGAAAAAGAAGTGCTCGAAAAACGCAAACATGTCATATCCAAATATGTTGAGTACGGGGTCCTGCCGAAAGAAAAAGCAGAACATATTAAACAGCATATGGACAGGCGCTTTAATATGATGAAACAAAATGGCTTTGTCCCGAAGCCTCCGCCTCATAAATTGGAAAAGCGGCATCATCATTCTTAAGCATCCGGCAAGCCGGATGCTTTTTTGTTTTTATCGGGATTGCTCTGAAATGAGTTTCATAACGTGTGATATCAATATCATACGCATCAGGAGGATGAAACACATGGTACATAAAAAACAGGGTCTGTTCCCTGATACATTTCTATGGGGGGCAGCTTCGTCTGCCTATCAGGTTGAAGGAGCTTGGAATAAGACGGTAAAGGACCTTCAGTATGGGTGAACAGTGCAGAGTGGCTATTAGTGACGGAGTTCATCTCATCGGCTGCTGCAGCTGGTCATTCACGGATCTGTTAAGCTGGCTGAACGGCTATCAAAAACGCTACGGTTTTGTGTATAATCAATCGAGATAAAGAAGATGAAAAGGATTTGAAACGGATCAGGAAAAAAGTTTTTATTGGTACCAGAATGTAATTGAAACAAACGGTAAAAGTTTATAGGAAAGTTCCCTGAGAGAAATATGATTCTCTCAGGGATTTCTTTTACATTGCGTCTGCATCAATAATATACGTATCCGCATGAAGATCGGATATTTCGGCAGGCACTGAATAACAGGTAAGGCTGTATCGGCCTTTCGGAATATTAAAGAAAAGCCGCTTTGACATCACGCTTTCAATCTCAATTCCATCTTTTACAGCCTCAAAGGGAACAGTCGCTTTTTTCTCATAGGATAGTACCGGTTCACTTGTGTTAAGCCTGAGGACGATAAATGCCCTCGTATTTCTCCTTGCTTCAAATGAAACAGCTCCGTCAGCTTCCGCATATCCTTTTTCAATGGCTTCATCGGTCCAATCGATAACAGGCGGTTCTGAATCTTTTTGGAAGATTGTAAATTGATGATAAGAAATGGCCAGTTCTTGCGGTTTCCATGATTTATTCAATGCGCTGTTCCTCCTGTTTTTTTACTTGATTTTAAATAATACTCTCGTTCCGTCGGGATCATTGGTAAGCTGGTGTCCGACCCAAGAGCCGGCTCCGCGGTTGTCTGCCGGAGAAATATATTCTACGGAGGCATTGTTTCCGCCCTGTTTACAAACCGCCATCGGCCATTCATCCCTATCGTATCCCGTTTTGACAGGCACATGTTTAAGAGATTGCTCCCGCCGCTTATGTACTCCGTCTCTGTCAATGGTGCATATGCTGGAATGTCCTTCTTTTATCGCGTCCTTAATATGCTTTGCTGTTTCCGGATATCGATCGGACGGAAATAGGATTACTTTGTCGTAATCACTCTTCTGAACGGTCTGCTCGTTATCTGAGAAAAGATCACCCTTGATCAGGGCCGCGACTGCTCCGGCAATGATGATAAGAACAAGCAGCAGTGCTTTTAATGTTTTCAAGAGTATCAATCACCTCCAGTTTTAAATTGCTGTAAAGCTGGTCCAAGAATAAAGCAGAATCGGCCGGCTGTAAAGCTGTTAAAATATATTTCTCAGCCGCAATTCAGCTGAATATCTGTAGAACCATCCGTACAAATCAATTTTATTCATTAAATATCCGATCAGAAAGTGTTTTTTGCCGTTCCCCTATTCAGAAATGAACGGTTGCGGCCGTATCGTCAATTGACTTATTATAGCGATAAGCTCACCGGCAGGATATCTTCGTCTGCGAGTGTCCGACCCGAAAATCTTGGCCTGCATGACCGTGCGCAACAAGACGATAAAAAGACGGCCATCTGATAAGAAGGCCGTCAGCAAATCATTCCAGATTCGCATGCTTTGTAAACATGTCTGCTGAATTCAATTCTTTTTTCTCCATGATTTTTAGAATAACCGCATCGTAAAACAGCAGAAGAGTTTGTTCGAATAAAGAACCCATCGGCTGAATCGTCTTTCTGTCTCCGCCGGTCTCTTCCTTAGGAGAGCCGGGAATCGTTATCGTAAGATCAGCAAGTTTGCCGAGACTTGAATCGGGGTTAATCGTTAATGCAGTGATGATGCCGTTAAGGCTTTTGGCTTTTTCAGCCGTATGAAGCAGACTTTTTGTTTCGCCTGAGCCTGAGCCGATGATGACGAGACCGCCTTCTTGGAGGGGAGGGGTAAGCGTCTCACCGACGATGTAAGCGTTCAGGCCGATGTGCATCATCCTCATGGCGAACGCTTTAGCCATAAAGCCGGAACGCCCCGCTCCGGACGTGAAGATTTGATCTGCCGATAAAATCTGATCTGCAAGCTTGTCAGCTTCACTGTCGGCTATTAATGCTGCGGTGCGGGATATTTCATTTAGTATTTCATGTAAGTATTCAGTCGTTTTCATGATCCTTGTGAGATCAGCTGTTTCATTTTAGCAGCAGCATCCGCTTTATTGTCAGCTCCCGTAATGCCTCCGCCGACAATGATTAAATCTGGGTTTTGTTTGATGGCTTCAGGAAGCGTATCAAGTTTAATGCCCCCGGCAATTGCGGTTTTAGCGCTCTTGACCGCTTTTTTAATCGCCGTCAGTTCCTCGAATGAATTCTTTCCTTCTGCTTGAAGATCATAACCTGTGTGAACACAAATATAATCAACACCGAGTTGGTCAATTTCTTTTGCCCGTGTTTCAAGGTTTTTTACGTTAATCATGTCGACGAGAATTTTTTTCTGCTGTTTTTTTGCTTCGGCAACCGCCCCTTTGATCGTTGAGTCGTCTGTCGCTCCTAAAACGGTGATGATGTCGGCGCCCGCTTCTGCCGCTTTCATGATCTCGTAGCCGCCTGCATCCATGATTTTAAGATCGGCAAGCACTTTCAAGTGAGGAAAGGCTGATTTCATTTCCTGTACGGCTTTCAGGCCTTCATTAATGACAACGGGAGTGCCGATTTCTACAACATCTATATATTGTTCGACCTCTTTCACAAGTTCAATTGCTTCCGGGATATTCACTAAGTCTAATGCCAGCTGTAATTCCACTTTATATCCACTCCTCTTTTTCATGTATTTACATTCTATAGAGTGCCCCGCATGTTGAGAAGTACGCACTTTGAAGTCTAATAGTTACTTTGAGGATACTGTCCCCGCAGGCAATGCGCTTTGTTTCAGCAAAACTGCGTGGTAGTATAAACTGATGAAAGTTGTGTAAAAAAGTAAGCGTGTATGAATAGATGATGAACGTACAAAAAGTAAGAGGAAGGAGAATGGCCCGTGAGCCGAATGGATAAGAAAACGTTTAATTGCGAAAAGGAATTGACGCTTGCCGTGATAGGCGGGAAGTGGAAAATGCTGATTATGTGGCACCTGGGAAAAGAAGGGACAAAGCGTTTTAATGAGCTGAAAGCTTTAATTCCGGATATTACGCACAAAATTCTTGTGAATCAGCTCAGGGAGCTGGAGCAGGATCTGATCGTTCACAGGGAAGTTTACCCTGTCGTCCCTCCGAAAGTGGAGTACTCATTAACGGAGCAAGGAGAGACCCTTATGCCGATTTTGGACGCCATGTATAAGTGGGGAAAAGAATATATGGAATTAATCAACATTGATAAAACTGCAATAAAGGAATCTTTTTGAAGCGCTCTATGTAAAATAGAGTGCTTTTTTTGCGGTTTAATGAAATCATATTGCGAACGATTAAATCTCCTGTTTCGGTTCTTGCGCTGTTTTTTCCCCATCAGCTCATATATGAAAACTATTTTCATTCTGCCATAACTGGATATTCGAAAGATTTATACTATAGTTTAAAGATTTTTAATTTTACATAAATAATATTTTTAAAAATAAATTGCGGGATGCCGCAAAATACCCTCTGGAATTGTCGGAATTTTTTTCGGTGTGCCGAATGAAACTTTTCACCCATTTTTCGGTGATAAAAACAATAATTTCATATAAAGTGAACGTAAGTAGATATATAGTAATTCATGAAGAAATAGGTAAACCCTGTTGCTTACAAACATTGGATTCTTGTCTTGATTTCTCATAAATTTGAGCCGCATTTCGGACTGTGCGGGTGAGTGGATTGCGGATTTCGGCGGTGATTGAATCGGGATCGTTTTGGAGGTAAGTGGTTCTTTTGGCTTGATAATGAGTTAGGGACATTGAGGGAGGCTGTTTCTAAGGGAGAATTGACAATTTTATCTTAAAAAGGGGAGGCGCACACATATGGAAATAACTTTTTATCCTTTAACAAATGCTCAAAAACGTATCTGGTATACAGAAAAATTCTATCCGAACACAAGTATTTCAAATCTTGCCGGGTTTGGGAAACTCATTTCTGATGACGGCGTACAGGCTCATTACGTTGAGAAAGCGATACAGGAATTCGTCCGGCGGTATGAGTCGATGAGAATCCGTCTGCGGCTTGATGATGAGGGGGAGCCCGTTCAATATGTGAGCGAATACCGTCCGCTGACTATCGAACATACAGACATCAGGCAAGCCGGCTGCTCTGCGGAAGAGCTGTCAAAATGGGGACGTGACGAGGCAAGCAAGCCTCTGGCATTATATGATCAGGATTTATTCCGTTTTTCCGTGTATACCATCAGCGAAAATGAGGTCTGGTTCTACGTTAATGTGCATCACGTTATTTCAGACGGGATTTCCATGACGATTCTGGGCAATGCGATTACTGATATTTATTTGGAGCTTTCGGGCGGATCAAGTGAGGAACAGACGGAGATTCCTTCCTTTATCGAGCATGTGCTGACTGAGCAGGAATATGTGCAGTCGAAGCGGTTTAAAAAGGATCGGGATTTTTGGAACGGGCAGTTTGAGACCGTGCCGGAGCTTGTGTCCCTGAAACGGAGCCAGGCAGATGCGGGTCTTGATGCGAAACGGTTTTCTCAAGAAATTCCTCACGACTTATATGGCCGCATTCATTCATTCTGCGAGGAGCATAAAGTCAGCGTACTATCTCTGTTCCAGTCAGCTCTGATCACTTATCTCTACAAAGTGACCGGCCGGGATGACGTTGTCACAGGTACGTTTATGGGAAACCGGACGAATGCGAAAGAAAAGCAGATGCTCGGGATGTTCGTATCTACGGTGCCTGTGCGGACAAGCGTTGACGGAGGACAGTCGTTCTTGGAATTCGTTAAAGGCCGGATGAAGGATCTGATGAAAATTCTCCGCCACCAAAAGTATCCGTATAACCTGCTTGTCAATGATTTGCGCGCTTCGAAAAGTTCGCTGAGCAGATTGTTTACGGTATCTCTGGAGTACCAGGTGATGCAGTGGCAGAAAAAAGAGAATCTGTCCTTCCTGACAGACCCTATTTTCAGCGGAAGCGGTACAAATGATATTTCGATTCATGTGAAGGAACGATGGGACACTGGGAAATTGACGATTGATTTTGACTATCGCAGCGACATATTCAAGGGAGAGGAGATTGTATCTGTTTCTGAACGTTTGATCACGCTGATTGAAGATGCGATTTCATCTCCTGATCGCATAATTGATGAGCTTACTCTTCTTTCTGAATCCGAGAAAGAGCGGCTGCTGACACGGGCCTCCGGCAATCCGGTGAATTACCGCGGGGAGATGACGATACCGGGGCTGTTTGAAGAGAAGGTGAAGTCACTGTCTGACAAACCGGCGGTTGTGTATGAAGGCCGAACATTGTCCTATCGCACATTGCATGAACAGTCAGGCCGAATTGCCGGACGCCTTCTTAAAGCCGGGATATCAGCCGATACTCCTGTCGCGGTGCTGCTTGGCCGTTCTGAGCGTGTCATTGCGGCAATATTGGGAATTTTGAAAGCGGGCGGCGCCTATGTGCCGATAGATCCTGATTTTCCCGCGGATCGGATTCAGTACATTTTGGAGGACAGCGGAGCGAAGGCTGTTTTGACGGAGGCCGGAATACAGGCGCCTGTATCGGATGCCGAACCGATTGATTTTGACGAGGCTGTTCAGTTTGAAACGGCTGCGGACGGTGTCAGCACACAATCAGACCGGCTGGCTTACATCATCTACACGTCAGGTACAACCGGGCGGCCGAAAGGCGTGATGATTGAGCACCGGCAAGTTCATCATCTGGTGCAATCACTGCAGCAGGAGATTTATCAATGCGGTGAGCAGACATTAAGAATGGCGCTTTTGGCTCCGTTTCATTTTGATGCGTCCGTCAAACAGATTTTTGCCTCGCTTCTTTTGGGACAGACGCTTTATATCGTGCCGAAAACGACTGTAACGAATGGCTCGGCACTGCTGGACTATTATCGTCAAAACCGGATTGAAGCCACTGACGGAACCCCTGCGCATCTGCAGATGATGGTTGCGGCGGGAGATGTCAGCGGAATTGAATTGCGCCACATGCTCATTGGGGGAGAGGGCCTGTCCGCCGCTGTTGCTGAACAGCTGATGAACCTCTTTCATCAATCGGGCAGGGCGCCGCGTCTGACGAATGTCTACGGGCCGACAGAAACGTGCGTAGATGCGTCCGTGCATCAGGTGTCAGCCGATAACGGAATGAATCAACAGGCGGCGTACGTTCCGATCGGAAAACCGCTCGGCAACGCCCGTCTGTATATATTGGATAAGCACCAGCGGCTTCAGCCCGACGGCACGGCCGGTGAGCTGTATATCGCGGGTGACGGTGTAGGCCGCGGCTATTTAAATCTTCCGGATTTGACCGCAGAGAAGTTTTTGCAAGATCCGTTTAACGGAAGCGGCCGCATGTACCGCACGGGTGATATGGCGCGCTGGCTGCCGGACGGGACGATCGAATATATCGGCCGTGAAGATGATCAGGTGAAAGTCCGCGGCTACCGTATTGAGCTGGGAGAAATTGAAACGGTGCTCAGAAAAGCTCCGGGCGCGGCGCAGGCCGTCGTGCTGGCACGGCCGGATCAGCAGGGCAGCTTAGATGTTTGCGCATATATCGTTCAGGAAAAAGGAACCGAGTTTCACCCTGCCGAGTACAGGGAGTATGTGTCCAAGCACCTTCCAGATTACATGGTGCCCGCTTACTTTACAAAAACGGACGAAATTCCGCTCACGCCGAGCGGTAAGGCGGACCGCAAAAAGCTGTTTGCGCTTGATGTGCAGGCTGTCAGCTCATCCGAATATGCCGCGCCGAGAAATGAAACGGAGGAAACGCTCACCGTCATCTGGAAGGAAGTCCTCGGAATGGATAAGGCGGGCATTTATGATCATTTCTTCGAGTCAGGCGGTCATTCATTAAAGGCGATGACGCTTCTGACGAAAATTCATAAGCAAATGGGCGTTGAAATTCCGCTGCAATACTTGTTTGAGCATCCGACGATTGCGGCGCTTGCCGATTATGCGGAAAAACGAAACGAAGGACAGGCATTCAGTGCGATTGAGCCGGCTGAGAAGCAGGCGAGCTATCCGCTTTCGCTCGCTCAGCAGCGGACTTATATCGCGAGCCAATTTGAAGACGCGGGAGTCGGATATAACATGCCGGCTGCGGCCATGATTGAGGGCGCTTTAGCCCGTGAAAAGCTTGAGCGTGCATTTTCTGCCTTAATCAGCAGGCATGAAGCGCTCAGAACATCGTTTCAATCAGAGGACGGCACGCCGAGACAGGTGATTCACGAACATGTTCCGTTTCATATTGAAATGATCGAAGCGCGCGGAAGAACGGATGAACAGGTCATGAAGGACTTTGTGCGCCGTTTTGATTTATCTGAGGCGCCGCTGTTCAGAATCGGCCTGCAAACGCTCGGTCACAATCGCCATATGCTGCTGTTTGATATGCATCACCTGATTTCTGACGGGGTGTCTATTTCCATCATGCTCAAGGAACTGGCTGACATCTACGGCGGAAATCAGCTGCCTGATTTGCGCATTCAATATAAAGATTATGCCGTATGGCAGGCGGAACGGGCGAAAGAAGGCTACAAGAAGGAGCGGGCGTACTGGAAAGAAGTCTTCAGCGGCGAACTGCCGGTGCTTCAGCTGCTCCCTGATTATCCGCGGCCGCAGGTGCAAAGCTTTGAAGGTGACCGCGTGTCCGTCAAGCTGCCGAAAATGCTGCGGGAACGGCTGCAGAAGCTTGCCGAGAAAAACGGAGCCACTCTTTACATGGTGCTGTTATCGGCATACTATACGCTGCTTTCTAAGTATTCGGGACAGGAAGACATCATCGTGGGAACACCGTCAGCGGGAAGAAATCACTCTGATACCGAGGGGCTTATCGGGATGTTTGTCAACACGCTTGCGCTGCGAAGCTCCGTGAAGCAGGATCAGACATTTGCCGGCTTGTTAGGTCATGTGCGCAAGCAGGTGCTGGACGCGTTTTCCCATCAGGATTATCCGTTTGAGTGGCTGACCGAGGAGCTGAACGTGCCCCGGGACATGAGCAGGCATCCGATATTTGACACGATGTTCAGTCTGCAAAATGCTTCGGACGGAATTCCGGAGATCGGCAACCTGACGCTGTCTCTTCATGAAACCAACTTCAATATCGCTAAATTCGATCTGACAATGCAGGCCCGGGAAACAGCGGAAGGCATTGCGCTCGATTTGGATTATTGCACGAAGCTGTTTAAGCGCTCAACTGCGGATCGCATGCTTGCGCACTATGTCCGTCTGCTGGAGAGCGCGGCAGCTCAGCCGGATGCGAAAATCAGCGAATATGATCTGCTTTCTGAACGGGAGGCTTTGAACCAATTACAGCGGTTCAATCCGGAGCGCACGGCATACCCGAAAGAGCAAACGATCGTGCAGATCTTTGAAGAACAGGCCCGAAAGAACCCTGACCGGACGGCTCTTCAGTTCGAAGGGGAAACTCTGTCGTATCAGCAGCTGAATGAACGCGCCAACAGGCTTGCGCGGCATATTCTTTCGGTCGGAGGCGGCGGGAAAACCGCGGCTGTTTTATGTGAACGGTCAATGGACATGATTGTTTCCATTATGGCTGTGTTAAAAGCGGGGTCCGCCTATGTGCCGATTGATCCTGAGCATCCGGTTCAGCGGATTCAGCATTTCTTCCGCGACAGCGGGGCGAATGTGCTCCTGACTCAGCAAAGCCTCAAGCCGCTTGCGGAAAAGGCCGGTTTTCAAGGCGTCATTGTGCTTGCTGATGATGAGGCGAGCTATGAAAAGGACTCTCGCAATCCAGCATTGCCGTTTGATTCCAAAACGATTGCCAATCTCACTTATACATCAGGCACGACGGGAACGCCGAAAGGAAACATCGTCACACATGCCAACATTTTGCGGACGGTAAAAACACGAACTATTTGACCGTTTCTGAAGAGGATACAGTGCTCGGTCTGTCAAACTACGTCTTTGACGCTTTTATGTTTGATATGTTCGGTTCGCTGTTAAACGGTGCAAAGCTTGTGATCGTCCCGAAAGATACGGTGCTGGACATGTCGCGCCTGTCCCGTGTGATCAAACGGGAGAACGTCAGCATTCTGATGATTACGACGGCCCTGTTCCACCTGCTTGTTGATATGGAGCCGTCCTGTCTGACGACGCTTCGGAAAATCATGTTCGGGGGCGAAAGAGCGTCTGTAGAACATGTCAAAAAGGCGCTGGCGGCAGTCGGAAAAGGAAGACTGCTTCATATGTACGGCCCGTCGGAAAGCACGGTGTTTGCGACATACCATCCGGTGGATGTCATTGAAGAGGATACGCTCTCCGTTCCGATCGGTAAACCGGTCAGCAATACGGAAGTCTTTATTATGAACTCAGCCGGACGCATTCAGCCGGCGGGTATCGCGGGAGAGCTGTGCGTCAGCGGGGAAGGTCTCGTAGAAGGCTACTACAACCGTCCTGAACTGACGGAAGAAAATTTGTAAAGCATCCGTTTAAGGAAGGTGAACGGATGTATAAAACGGGCGACTTGGCCAGATGGCTTCCGAATGGCGGTATCGAGTTTATCGGACGTATCGACCATCAGGTGAAAATCCGCGGTCAGCGGATTGAGCTTGGCGAAATTGAGCATCAGCTTCAAAGCCATGACCAGATTCAGGAATGCATTGTGCTCGCTGTGGATCAAGGCGCGGGTGACAAACTTCTTTGCGCGTATTTTGTCGGCCTCAGGGAAATCTCTTCCCGGGAGCTGAGGGAGCATACGGCGAAGGATCTTCCGGCTTATATGATTCCGTCCGTCTTTATTCAATTGGATGAACTGCCTCTTACAGGGAACGGAAAAATCGACAGACGGGCGCTGCCGATGCCGGATGTGACCGCAGCGAATGCCGTGTCATATACGGCGCCGCGCAATGAAACAGAACAAAAACTGGCGGATATTTGGGCTGAGGTGCTGCAAATGGAACGGGTCGGCGTCCATGATCAGTTCTTTGAGATCGGAGGCCATTCGTTAGCGGGAATGAAACTGCTTGCTCTCATCCAGAAGACATTCGGCGTGCAGCTTACATTAAAGGATCTGTTCACTTCTCCGACGGCTGCGGGGCTGGCGCAGCTGATTGAAGGCGCTGAGCGGAAGACGGCTGAAAGCATCGTACCGGCGGCCGAGCGGGAAACGTATCCGGTTTCTTCACCGCAGAAGCGGATGTTCGTGCTTCAGCAGCTGGAAGGCGCTGAAACAAGCTATAACATGCCGTCTGTGCTCCGCTTAAAAGGAAAGCTTGATGCAGAAAAGCTGAAATCCGTCATGAAACAGCTGACAGAACGCCATGAAGCCTTCAGAACGACATTTGACATAAAGGATGGAGAAACGGTTCAGCGTATATGGGCGGAAGCTGATATCGACATGGAATATTATGAAGCCTCTGAAGAAGATGCTGAACAGATTATTCAGAGCTTTATCCGGCCGTTCCGTCTGGATCAGCTTCCTCTCGTCAGAACGGGACTGGTCAAGCTGGCTGAACATGACCACCTGCTGCTGTTTGATATGCACCATATCATTTCGGACGGCGCTTCAGTCGGCGTGCTGATAGATGAACTGTCCCGCTTGTATGGCGGCGAAACGCTTGAGCCGCTGCGGATTCATTATAAAGACTATGCGGTATGGCAGCAGAAATTTATTCAATCAGAGCAGTACCGCAAGCAGGAGGAGCATTGGCTTCGGGAGCTTGACGGCGAGCTTCCGGTATTGACGCTGCCGGCTGATTACAGCCGTCCGGCCGTGCAAACCTTTGAAGGAGACAAGCTGGTCTTTTCTCTGACTGAGGAACAGACGTCGGCTCTTCGCAGTCTTGCGAAACAAACGGATTCTACCATGTACATGGTGCTGCTGGCGTCGTACAGCGCCTTTCTCTCAAAACTGAGCGGACAGCATGACATCATTGTCGGCTCGCCGGTTGCGGGACGGTCACATGCGGATCTCGCAAACGTCATCGGTGTTTTTGTGAATACACTCGCGCTTCGTACGTATCCGGAAGCGGACAAAACGTTCACGGACTATCTTAAAGAAGTGAAACAAACCGCTTTACATGCATTTGACGCGCAGGATTATCCGCTTGAAGACCTTCTGCAAAAGGTTGAGGTGCAGCGTGATACGAGCCGAAATCCGCTGTTTGATGCGGTATTCTCAATGCAAAATGCAAATGCTGAAGATCTGGTCATGGAAGGAATCGAGCTGAAGCACCATCCGTTTGACAGAAAAACAGCCAAGTTTGACCTGACGATGACGGCTGAGGACACAGGCGAAGGCTTAACGTTTGTGCTTGAATATAACACCGCGCT
Source organism: Paenibacillus lentimorbus NRRL B-30488 (assembly GCF_000411595.1). Classification (NCBI taxonomy): domain Bacteria; kingdom Bacillati; phylum Bacillota; class Bacilli; order Caryophanales; family Paenibacillaceae; genus Paenibacillus; species Paenibacillus lentimorbus. The sequence continues at coordinate 52,554 of NZ_ANAT01000025.1, forward strand.
GTTTAAACCGGAAACGGCAGAGACGTGGAAGCATTACTGGCTTCAGCTGTTAAAAGCCGCAACGGAAAATCCGGCTGCGAAGCTTTCTGAGCTTTCATTGGTGAATGAAACAGAAAAACAAGCCCTCCTTGACGCATGGAAAGGAAAACAATTTCTGTGCCGCGGGACAAAACGGTTCACCGTCTCTTTGAAGAAACGGCCGCCCGCCACGCGAACCGGCCGGCCGCGGCATATAACGGCGCGAAATGGACGTACGGTGAGCTGAACGCAAGGGCGAACCGGATCGCGCGCATTCTCATGGACTGCGGCGTCACGGCTGACGAACGTGTCGGCATTTTAACGAAACCGTCCTTGGAAATGGCCGCGGGCGTACTCGGCGTCTTAAAAGCGGGCGCGGCATTTGTGCCGATTGACCCCGACTACCCACAAGAGCGGATCAGCTACATTCTGCAGGACAGCGGCGCCAAGCTGCTTCTCACACAGGAAGCGCTCGACGTGCCGGATGGCTACAAAGGAGAAACGATCCTGCTTGACGGCGGAC
>NZ_ANAT01000026.1:0-136016 GCF_000411595.1 Paenibacillus lentimorbus NRRL B-30488
AGCTACTGGGACATGAAACAAATATCTGCTGATTATTTTACCATGATATCAGCGAATTGACAATATAGTCATCCGATAAAAGGCCAGCGGCATCAGTTTTCACTCTGATGTCACCAGCTCTTTTTTTGTACGTCCCAGGAGAGATTCGAACTCCCGACCGACGGCTTAGAAGGCCGTTGCTCTATCCAGCTGAGCTACTGGGACAGCTTTTGCTTTATGTATCAGCGACAAGATTTATTATATACAGGTTCAAATCATAAGTCAATATTTTTTAAAAACTTTTGATGGGGAAGAATGAAATCTCCCCCATCACTTGTTAAAAACTGATTGTATTCCCCAAGTCCTTCAATTCCCGACCCGTTTCATCGTAAAATGTCACGGCGCCTTCTCTTTCTGTAAGAGTAAGAATGGCATAGCTTTTCACATTGCGGACTCTCGGAAGACGGATGCTGCCCGGATTAATCAAAAGCTTGCCCCGAAGCACTTCACTCCCGGCAATATGTGAATGGCCGAAGCAGACGATATCCGCCCCAAGCTCTTCCGCCCGGTAAAAAACAGTTAAAAGTGACTGTTTAATGCCGTGAAGATGCCCGTGAACAGCCAGAATTTTCTTTGAGCCGGAGTCCAGAAGGAGTTCATCCTGAAACCCGCCGCCAAAGTCGCAATTGCCTTTTACCGTGTGATACGGCGTGAGCGCCGGATGTGCGGCGTCAAGCTCTGAATCACCGCAATGAATCATCAGATCCGCTTCGTCTTCGTGCCGCTTTGCAATCGTCTCCAGCTCGTTTTCAAGGCCGTGACTGTCACTTATTATCAGCACTTTCATTGCATACGCTCCCCCTTATGAATCAAGCAGCTTTGACAGTTTCTTGAGCGCCTCAGCCCTGTGGCTGATTTTGTTTTTCTCAGCGCTTGTCAGCTGGGCCATGGTTTTATCTTTATCTTTCACAATAAAAATGGGATCATAGCCGAACCCGTTATCTCCCTCAGGTCCTTCTGCAATATACCCTTCAACATGACCTTCGACCGTTTTTGTTTCCTGCCCCGGAATGCTGACGGCAAGGGCGCAGCGGAAACGGGCCGTGCGCTGCTCTTTTTCGATGCCTTTTAATTCTGACAGCACCTTGTCCATATTCGCCTTATCATCTTTTGCTTCTCCGGCATAACGGGCTGAATAAACGCCCGGTCTGCCTCCAAGGTTGTCCACTGATAAACCGGAGTCGTCTGCAATGACCATTTTGTTGACGGCTTTTGCCACGGCTTCCGCTTTTAAGATGGCGTTTTCTTCAAAGGTATGTCCGGTTTCCTCAATTTCTTCCGTAAATCCGATTTCCGCCAAAGAAGAGACGCTGTAGCCTTTCGGTTCGAGTATTTCCTTGAATTCTTTCACTTTTCCCTGATTGTGTGTCGCAATAATGGCTTCTTTCACGCTGATCAGGCCTCTCTTTCTTATTTCAGTTCAGGCAATGTTTCTCCGAGCACTTCTTTTTGCTTTTGAATAAGCGTCTGGATTCCTTTTTCGGCAAGGCTTAACAGTCCGTTTAAATCTTCACGGGAGAATGTGGCTTCTTCGCCCGTCCCTTGAAGCTCTACAAAACGTCCGCTTCCCGTCATGATGATATTCATGTCGACTTCAGCAGCCGAATCCTCTTCATAATTCAGATCCAAAAGAAGGCCTTCTTCTTTATCCATCCCGACAGAAATGGCCGCGAGATAATCTGTCACAGGAGAGGTTTTGATAACGCCGCTTTTTACGAGTTTGCCGGTCGCAATGGCCATTGCCAAGAATGCGCCCGTAATGGAAGCCGTTCTTGTTCCGCCGTCAGCTTGAATGACGTCACAGTCGATCCAGATCGTCCGTTCGCCGAGCTTCTCCAAATCAACGACGGCCCGGAGCGCGCGCCCGATCAGCCGCTGAATTTCCATCGTTCTGCCGGAGACCTTTCCTTTTGAAGATTCTCTTATCGTTCTTTGATTCGTCGCGCGGGGAAGCATGCTGTATTCCGCTGTGATCCAGCCTTTTCCTCCGCCGCGTAAAAATGGCGGCACCCGGTCTTCCACAGATGCATTACAGATGACCTTTGTATTTCCCGCTGTAATTAAAACAGAGCCTTCCGGGTGAGTGATAAAATCCAAATCAAATGTGATAGGGCGCAGCTCATCGTGCTGTCTTCCGTCGTGTCTCATATTTTACCTCCGATTATATGTACATAAACCTTTTGTTCCGGATTGTGAATAAAGAAAGAGGCAGCCGGAACGCTAACCTCTTTTTACTAGTATATCAAAAATCGCAAATTAAAAACTACCCGTATTCACTTGTGCCGGCCTCGAAACAGGTTTTGAAAGGGATTCTCCTTTTTCATTCACCAGTTCTGATTTTCCGTTTACTTTTATAGAAACACTTTTAATCGACGGCTGTTCGGTTAACGTGAGAACGATGCTGTCCAGTACGCCCGATGACACCATTTTTGTTTTTCGTCGGCGCTTCCGTAAATAGAGCTGTTAAAGTCCAGTGTAACCTGGCCGTCTTTCACTTTCGGCTTGCTGAGAAGCTTAACATCGTTATTAAAGTCCGTCAAAAGCCCGCTTGCTTTGCCCGGTCCGTCGGTGAGCTGTTCAACGGCAGCGGTGATGTCATTTGTTTCCGAATTGTCAATCCGCTTTGTAACAGGCACGTAGTATTCGCTTGTCTCTGTTTCCGCCAGATAATATACAGTCAGCGGATGGGTGTCTGTCAGATCATTCACTCCGGCCGTTTCAATATTAATCCCGTCTTTTCTGCTTAAGTCGCCCGTAATCGGCGTGCCGCCCACAGGCATTTCTTTCAATTCGTGCCCGTTGATTCTGATTTTGACTTTATCTATTGAGCTGAATTGGGTAAGCGTCCATGTAATCGATTGCAGGATTTTTTGTTCGTCTTCTTTTTTATAGTTTTTAAATTCCTTCGAAAAATCAGCGACGGCAGTTCCATCTTTTTTAATATCGACATTTACCGTCGTATCCGCAGGGAGCACCGCTCTGAAGCCGTTCGGCAGGATTTCTGATACAGGCCCTCCCTGAACCAAGTACTCAAGGGCCTGCTTTGCGGTTCCCTCACTGTTCGGAAGAGGCAGTGTCTGTGCTGCGACATAGCCGTTTTTATCAATCAGATACAGCTCTCGCATGACTGTATTGGCCGGCTGGTCGGCTTTAGAAGTGCCGTTTTTCTCTGACTGCTTTGGTTTTGCCTGAATTCCCGCTTCATCCTTTACATATGAAATGTCTTGAGGCGGGTCAATTTCCCCGGCTGTTTTATCGGATTGAAACAAACCGCATCCAGATAACACAAAAGCCGAAGTAAGACATGTTGCAGCAATGACTGCAGGTCCTTTTTTCAGCATACTTTTCCCTCCTAAGGCTGTTTGTACTATGATGTATACGAGCCCTGTCCGGGAAATAGACCGGGAAGCGCAAAAAAAACCCGCTGTAAACAGCGGGTTTTTTGATTTATTTTCTGACCGGCTCTTGAAGGGAGATGCACTCGACATGGCCGATTTCGTGGCCGAACCAGTCTTCGGCAATTTTTGCGAAGCCGTTCCGCTCTCCCGTTGTAAGAAATTGATGCTCCGGTGCATGTTTCGATTGGTTTAACAAACCTTTATAAGACAAGATGGTGCTCACTTCTCTCGCCGTCTCGTCTCCGGAGGAAATGATTTTCACATGCTCTCCCATATAATTCTGAATCGGGTCTTTTAAAATCGGATAATGCGTACATCCTAAAATCAAGGTGTCAATTGATGTACCTTTTAAAGGCTCAAGCGATGCTTCAACCGCTTCCTCCGCTGATTCCTGAAGAAACCGTCCGCTTTCCACAAACGGCACGAGCAGCGGACAAGCCGTGTTCTCAACTTGAAGTTCTGCGTTTAACCCGAGCAGCGCCTGCTCATATGCTCTGCTTTTAATGGTATTGACCGTGCCGATGACGCCGATATGCTGGTTTTTCGTGACCTTTATCGCCGTTCTCGCACCCGGCTGAATGACGCCGACAACCGGAATATCCGTTTTGCGCTGAATATCCTCCAAGGCAATGGCCGTGGCCGTATTACAGGCGATCACGAGCATTTTGATATGGTGATTTTCCAGCAGGTAATCGGTCATTTCCCACGTGTATTGAAGAACTTCTTCTTCAGGACGCGGGCCGTACGGGCAGCGTTTTGTATCTCCCACATAGATGATATTTTCCTTCGGTAGCTGTCTCATGATTTCCTTAGCAACGGTTAACCCGCCAACCCCGGAATCAATGACTCCTATCGGCTGTTCCAACAAAATCGCCTCATTTTCTTTTCATTTCATGCTGCAGTTTCAATAATGATTTTTCGAAAGCGGCTGTTTCTTCTTCGGAAAATGTCGCAAACATATCCCGCAAATAAGCCTGTCTTTTCAAAATCACTTCTTGGATAATGCGCTCTCCTTCAGCGAGAAGATGAATTCTGACGACCCGTCTGTCAGCCGGGTCTTTGACCCGCTCGACAAGCTTATTTTTTTCCATGCGGTCTATCAGATCCGTCGTCGTGCTGCAAGCCAAATACATTTTGCCTGATAATTCGCCTATTGTCATATCCCCCAATTCATAAAGCCATTGAAGGCCCACGAATTGCGGCGGTGTAATTGCATATTGGTTAAGGATTTCTCTTCCTTTTTGTTTAATGATCGCAGCGATATGGCGGAGTGATTTTTCGATATCCGCAACATGCTCTACAGATTTTGATGTCATTTGTCCATCCCTCACTCAAGGATCTTTCTGGGCTATGCGCTCCGTGTCTATTTTCCTTCTTTTTTTAAGAAAATGCAAGACTGACGGAGAAAAGGAAAAACCGGGATTTTCACCGCATGCCCATCAGCCCGGGCGCCAACGCAAATAACCGGCTCCTTCTCGTAAAGAAGGAAAACCGGCAAGAATCAGAGCTCTAGCTCACCCATTCTAAGAAGCTCGACAACAGCTTGCGAACGCCCTTTCACACCTAACTTCTGCATGGCATTTGAAATGTGATTCCGTACAGTTTTTTCACTGATAAATAGCTCGCTTGCAATTTCCTTTGTTGTCTTGTCTTGAACGAGCAATTCGAATACTTCTCTTTCTCTTTTGGTCAGCAGCGGCTTTGATTGAAAATCTTTCTCCTTCAAGTATTGTAACCCTCCTTGCTAAGGTGAGAGCGAATCTGAAACGAATGGGTTTATATAGTCAAGATATCATATGTAAAGGGCGCTTCGGAGGTGACGTCTCTTAGAGAAATAGTTATCCGTTCAGGCGAGCAGAATGCCTTTCTCCCGCTCCGTCCAGCTGACCGCTTTGCCGCTTTTCTTCGACACTTGAACCATAACGACGGAACCTGTAAAGCACGGCAGGCCCGACTCATTTTCTCCAAGGTAATGAAGGGTGACGGACGCATTTCCGGCAGCGCTTGCTTTCACATAAATCCGCAGATTTTCATACGGCATCACCTGACGCATATAGTCGCACTGCTGGCTTGCGACGACCGTCATCGTTTCCGAGTTTTGCGCCGTCATGCCCCGCTGTTTAAAATAAGCGATCCGTGCTTCTTCAAAATAGATGAAAGGGGTTACATTATTCATATGGCCGAACATATCCGTTTCTGAAAAACGAACCGATACTTCAGTAAAGAAAGAAAACGACTGTCTCCATTCTTCAAACGGGATATCAATATATTGCGGTTGTTTCATCACCTTCAGCTCCTTATAAAAAACCTCTCCCGTGCGGAAGAGGCTCTTTTTCTCTTTCTTATACTCTGTCGCTTCCGAAGAAATTACGGAATGCTTGTAAATTGGTATCTCTGTTCAAAGCAGCGATTGAAGTCGTAAGCGGAATGCCTTTCGGGCAGGATTGAACACAGTTTTGTGAATTCCCGCAATCTCCGAGGCCGCCGTCTGTCATTAAAGCTTCTAAACGTTCTGCTTTGTTCATCGCGCCCGTCGGATGGGCGTTAAACAGACGCACTTGCGACATCGGGGCAGGCCCCATGAATTTCGACTTGCTGTTGACGTTCGGGCAGGCTTCGAGGCAGACGCCGCATGTCATGCATTTAGACAATTCATATGCCCACTGGCGGCGTTTTTCCGGCATTCTCGGCCCCGGCCCCAAATCGTAAGTTCCGTCAATCGGCACCCATGCTTTCACTTTTTTCAGTGAATCAAACATTCTGCTGCGGTCAACCTGAAGGTCACGGACAACCGGGAATGTTTTCATCGGCTTCAGACGGATCGGCTGTTCCAGCTTATCAATCAGCGCAGTACATGACTGGCGCGGTCTTCCGTTGATGACCATGGAGCAGGCGCCGCATACTTCTTCAAGACAGTTCATGTCCCATGCGACCGGAGTGGTTTTCTCTCCTTTTGCATTCACGGGATTTCTGCGGATTTCCATCAGGGCGGAAATCACGTTCAGATTCGGGCGGTAATTGATTTCGAATTCTTCATCGTATGGCGCGCTTTCGGGCGTATCCTGGCGTGTAATGATAAACCGTATCTTTTTCTCACTCATGATTATTTCGCCACCTTCTTCTTCGAGTAGTCGCGTTTACGGGGCGCAATCAGTGATACATCGACATCCTGATATTCAAATTCCGGAGCTTCAAACGGACCGGCATGTTTAGCCATCGTCGTTTTGAGCCACTCATCGTCATTTCTTTCAGGGAAATCCGGTTTATAGTGCGCTCCCCGGCTTTCATTTCGGTTATATGCGCCGAGCGTGATGACTCTGGCAAGCTGAAGCATATTGGAGAACTGGCGGGTGAACATCGCTCCTTGGTTGCTCCATTTTGTCGTATCGTTGATATTGATTTTCTTAAAGCGTTCCATCAGCTCTTGGATTTTGTCATCCGTTTTCAAAAGCTTGTCGTTGTGGCGGACCACCGTGACGTTGGCCGTCATCCATTCTCCGAGCTCACGGTGAAGCACGTAGGCATTTTCGTCGCCGTCCATCTTCATGATATCGGCCCATTTTTCTTCTTCTTTTTTCACATAGGAATCAAATAATGAAGAAGACAGGTCTTCCGCTGATGTTTCAAGTCCGGAAACATATTTCACCGCATTCGGTCCGGCCACCATTCCTCCGTAGATGGCGGAAAGCAGAGAGTTCGCCCCTAAACGGTTTCCTCCGTGCATTGAATAATCACATTCACCCGCTGCGAACAGTCCGCGGATGCTTGTCATCTGATCATAATCAACCCACAGTCCGCCCATTGAATAGTGAACGGCAGGGAAAATTTTCATCGGAAGCTTGCGCGGATCATCGCCCATGAATTTTTCATAGATTTCGATAATGCCGCCCAGCTTAACGTCAAGCTCTTTCGGATCTTTGTGCGACAGATCGAGATACACCATGTTTTCTCCGTTGATGCCGAGTTTCTGATTCACGCACACGTCAAAGATTTCACGTGTCGCAATATCCCGCGGCACGAGGTTTCCGTAAGCCGGATATTTTTCCTCGAGGAAGTACCAAGGTTTTCCGTCTTTGTACGTCCAGACTCTTCCGCCCTCGCCGCGCGCCGATTCACTCATCAGACGCAGTTTATCGTCCCCCGGGATTGCTGTCGGGTGAATTTGGATAAATTCGCCGTTTGCATAATAAGCGCCCTGCTGATAGACGATTGATGCGGCAGATCCCGTGTTGATCATGCTGTTTGTTGATTTTCCGAATACGATTCCGGGTCCTCCCGTCGCCATAATAACGGCGTCAGAACGGAATGACTCGATTTGCATATTGGTCAGATTTTGGGCTACGATACCGCGGCACGTGCGCTCATCGTCAAGAACGGCGCCGAGGAATTCCCAGCCTTCGTATTTTGTGACGAGACCCGCCACTTCATATCTGCGCACCTGCTCGTCCAGTGCGTAAAGAAGCTGCTGACCCGTCGTCGCTCCCGCGTATGCGGTTCTGTGATGCTGTGTACCCCCGAAACGGCGGAAGTCCAAGAGCCCTTCCGGCGTTCTGTTAAACATAACCCCCATGCGGTCCAATAAGTGGATAATGGACGGCGCCGCTTCACACATCGCTTTTACAGGAGGCTGGTTTGCCAAAAAGTCGCCTCCGTATACCGTGTCATCAAAATGCTCAAACGGAGAGTCTCCTTCCCCTTTTGTGTTGACAGCTCCGTTTATCCCGCCCTGCGCGCAGACCGAGTGAGAGCGTTTGACAGGAACGATGGAAAACAATTTCACGGCCGTGCCTGATTCAGCTGCTTTAATTGTCGCCATGAGGCCGGCTAGACCCCCGCCGACTACGATAATGCTTGATTGACTCATGATAGCCCCTCTCCCTCTAGTAATCTAGTTCTCTTACACAAACGCAAAAATCGCTTTTAAACCTACGTATGAAAGCGCTAAAAATATAATCAGCGTCACGTAAGTCGAAATTCTTTGAGAACGCGGCGTAACCGTGATCCCCCATGTGACCGCAAAAGACCATAAGCCGTTTGAAAAGTGGAAAATGACCGATAAAACGCCTACAATGTAAAAACCGAGCATAAACGGCGAGCTCAGAATATTCGCCATCATATCGAAGTTGACTTCAGCGCCCATCTGCGCGGCAATCCGCGTCTGCCACACATGCCAGCTGACGAAAATAAGGGTGAGAATACCAGTGACACGCTGAAGCACAAACATCCAGTTTCTGAAATAACTGTAGTGGCCAGCGTTGTTTTTCGCAGTAAATGCTATGTACACACCGTAAACCGCATGATAAATTAAAGGTAAGAAAATAATAAAAATTTCTAACGCATACCTGAACGGCAGACTGTCCATAAAGCCGGCCGCCTTGTTAAACGCATCCGCTCCCCTTGCGGCAAATTGGTTGACGACTAAATGCTGGATCAAAAAGATGCCGACCGGAATAACACCGAGCAAGGAATGCAATCTTCGAAAATAAAACTCTCTGTTCCCAGACATTACTTTACCCCCTGTTTGATTTAAGTGCGAAATGTACTAAAATCTCTGCCCCCACTTCGTTTCAATTGTAAGCACTTTATTAAAATTTATTGACAATTTCATTTTACTCCTCCCTCAAAAGGGCGTCAAGAAAACGTGTACATAAATTATAATTTTCGGAATTGATTATCTGGAGGGAAAATTTTATTTTCCTGCGATATCTTTCTCACTTTTTTTCACGGGTTTTATAGGATCATCCTGTAATCCTCCCCCCTGTTTAAGCTATAATAAACGAAGGAGAGAGGGGAATACATAATATGAAGAATAATTATGAAGCAACTTTAGAACCTTTAACTGAACTCGACGTCAGCGCATACGGCTACGAATTAATCCGGGAAATCGTGCTTCCGGATATCCTCGGCCCGGATCATTCATCGATGATGTATTGGGCGGGAAAACGCCTCGCCCGCAAATTTCCTCTTCAATCGTGGGAAGAAATCCCCGCCTTTTTTGAAAAAGCCGGCTGGGGAACTTTGACAAACGCAGGATCAAAAAAACAAGAATTGGAATTTGAACTGGAAGGACCGCTCGTGTCCAACAGGCTCAAACATCAGAAAGAGCCTTGTTTCCAGCTTGAAGCCGGTTTTATAGCCGAACAGATTCAATTGATGAACGATCAGATTGCAGAATCTTATGAACAGGTAAAAAAGAGAGCGGATAAAGTCGTCCTGACCGTAAAATGGGATATGAAGGACCCTGTATAATTGAAAAAGGCGGTGACTCCAAGTCCCGCCTTTTTGCCTGCCCGTTTATACGGCAGACGGCTGTTTAGAAAGCTCAAACGCGTCATGAAGCGCTTCGACCGCTTTCACCATATCATTTTCGCTGACAACCGCTGATACTTTTATTTCGGATGTGCTTACCATTTTGACTTGTACATTTTTTTCCGCCAGTACGGCAAACATGTCCGCGGCGACGCCGGGATTTGAAACCATGCCCGACCCGACAATGGAGACTTTCGCCAGTTTTCTTTCGGTTTCAATTTTTTCATAGTCAAGCGCGTTTTTATATTCTTCAAGCACGGCGACCGTTTGCGCGGCATCTTCCGTTTTCACTGAGAAAGAAATATCCGCTTCCCCATCGTCCGACTGTGTCTGAATAATGATGTCAACGTTGATGTTTCGTTTTGCCAGCGCGGTGAAGATTGTTGAAAGTGTTGTCAGTCCGCTTGCAAGGCCCGTAACGGACACCCTTGTGATCTGGTCTTCAAATGCAATTCCTCTGACGATTAAATTCTGCTCCATTGATGATTCCTCCTCAATTAATGTTCCGGCTTCATGTTCCGTGCTTGACCGCACTTCTAAAGGCACTTGGTAGTTTTTCGCGAACTCAACCGCCCGCGGGTGAAGAACACCCGCTCCTAGATTTGCAAGCTCCAGCATTTCATCATAAGAAATCCCCGCCAGTTTTCTCGCTGACCGGACATACCGCGGATCTGTCGTAAATACGCCCGGAACATCTGTATAAATGTCGCATTTATCCGCATCCAGCGCTGCTGCAAGAGCGACCGCCGTCGTATCGGAACCGCCCCGTCCGAGCGTCGTGATGCCGCCGTCTTCCGTTACGCCCTGAAAACCGGCAACGACTGTAATTTTGCCTTCTGCAAGCTGCGAACGAATCGCCGTGATATCAATATCCGTAATTCTCGCATTGCCGTGAACGGCTTCCGTGCGGACACCCGCCTGCCAGCCCGTATAAGAGACGGCGTCATATCCTTTTTCCTGAAGCGCCATGGCCAAAAGCGAAATCGTGACCTGCTCCCCCGTAGACAAAAGCATATCCATCTCGCGTCTGCTTGGTTCAGATGTGATTTCAGCCGCGAGGTTAACGAGCGCGTCGGTTGATTTTCCCATTGCCGAAACGACGACTACGACATCATGGCCTTTTTGCTTTTCAGCAATGGCGCGATTTGCGGCATTTTGAATTTTTTCGGCAGAGCCGACGGAAGTGCCTCCGAATTTTTGTACGATAAGACCCATACTAGACCACCCTTTACATTTTGGTTCGTGCGGGTGAGGAGAAAAGAGCGTTTTGTCCACAATAAAAAAAGCAATGAGAGGAATAGCTCTCATTGCTTTTTCATATCAGTACGATTGATTATGAACAACGAGATAGCCCTCCAAGAAAATGAATTCTTGACAGCCTTACATTTATTTAATGCAAGGCCAGCAAATCACACCGATGGGATGTGATACACTTCGGCGACGCTCCCCTTTCAGCCTTTTTCGCAGAATCCATCATTCTCCAAAGGCTTACTATTGAAGTTCGCACCTCTATCTTCACCATATAACACGATCTTATGAAATTAGTTCACATTCTAGCAGATTTTTCAGGAAAGCACAATACTATTTTTTTAATTTTTCAAACAGCAGCTGGGCCGCCGCGGCCGGGACACCGGCTTTTTTGATATCGTCAAGGCTTGCTTCCTTCATCTTTTTGACAGATCCGAAATGTTTTAAGAGCATTTTTTTGCGTTTTTCGCCGATTCCGGGGATATCATCCAGAACGGATTGAAAGACGCTTTTTCCCCGGATCTGTCTGTGAAAGCTGATCGCAAAACGGTGAACTTCGTCCTGAATGCGCTGAAGCAGGTAAAACTCTTGGCTGTTCCGCTCAAGAAACACCGGTTCAAGCGGGTCGCCGATCAACAGGTTCGATGTCCGGTGTTTATCATCTTTCGCCAATCCCGCTACCGGGACATCAAGGCCGAGCTCATTCTCGAGCACGTCGCGCGCCGCGTTAATCTGCCCTTTTCCGCCGTCAATGATGATTAAATCCGGCAGCGGAAGGTTTTCGCGGAGCACCCTCGTGTATCTTCTTCTGACGACTTCCCTCATTGAGCCGTAATCATCAGGCCCTGTTACGGTTTTAATTTTATATTTGCGGTATTCCTTTTTATTCGGTTTTCCGTCTATAAAGACAATCATGGCCGATACGGGGTTTGTGCCTTGAATATTGGAGTTGTCAAACGCTTCAATCCGATGCGGCGTGTAAATATTCAGTGCGTCGCCAAGCCGTTCGGCTGCACCGATTGACCGTTCCTCATCCCGCTCGATTAACGAGAATTTTTCCCGCAGGGCGATTTTCGCATTTTTGTGCGCAAGCAAAAGCAGCTCTTTTTTCGGTCCTTTTTTCGGCTGATGCACGGCGGTTTCCAACAGCTCGCTGATCATGTCCCTGTCAACGCTGTCAGGCACCAGAATTTCCTTAGGCAGAAAGTGATTGTTTTTGGAATAGAACTGGCCGATGAAGGTCAGAAACTCTTCATCCGCTTCCTGATACATCGGAAACATGCTGACATCGCGTTCGATCAGTTTTCCTTGGCGTATAAAAAAGACTTGGACGCACATCCAGCCTTTATCGTAGGCATATGCAAACACATCGCGGTCCAGAAGGTCATTCATGGTCATTTTCTGCTTCTCCATCGTCGATTCAATGTGAGCAAGCTGGTCGCGGAATTCTTTAGCCCGTTCAAATTCAAGCTTTTCGGCGGCTTCTGCCATTTTCGCTTCAAGCTCTTTTTTGATTTCGTTATGCCCTCCCTTTAAAAAACGGGTGATGTCTTCAACAATCTCCCGGTTTGTCTCCTCAGATATATCCTTTACACATGGGGCGAGGCATTGTCCGAGATGATAATAAAGACAGACGCGGTCCGGAAGCTTTGAGCATTTCCTGAGCGGGTAAAGGCGGTCCAGCAGTTTTTTCGTTTCCCGCGCCGCCTGCACATTCGGATACGGGCCGAAATAGCGTCCTTTGTCTTTTTTGACATTCCGGGTGACAATCAGCCGAGGATGGCGTTCATGGGTGATTTTAATAAAAGGATAGGTTTTATCATCTTTCAGCATGACATTGTATTTCGGATCGTATTTTTTAATCAGATTCATTTCCAAAATAAGCGCTTCAAGATTGGAGGAAGTCACGATATATTCAAAGTCCTCAATCTCCGTCACAAGCCGTTGGGTTTTTGCGTCGTGAGAACCGGTGAAATAAGACCGCACCCTGTTTTTCAAGACTTTCGCTTTCCCCACGTAGATGACTGTTTTTTGACGGTCTTTCATTAAATAACAGCCCGGCTGATCGGGAAGGAGGGCCAGCTTTTCTTTCAGTTGTTTATTCATACGTTACCCTTCCTTACATTCATTTCTCGTGTCCATTCAGTGTATCACGAACATTTGTTTTTCTCCATTCTCAGCTTTTGGAAGATCAAAAAAAGGCGATTCCCTTTCAAAGGAATCGCCCTGCCGTAACGGAAGCTTTCGGCTTACAGATGTTTGTTTACAAGCTCTTCAAGAGCTTCTTTCGGTTTGAAGCCGACAGATGTTTCAACGACTTCTCCGTCTTTTAGCACGAGAAGTGTCGGGATGCTCATGACGCCGTATTTACCGGCAGTTTCTTGGTTTTCATCCACGTCGATTTTGACGATTTTCAATTTGTCTCCCATTTCTTGATCAAGCTCTTCAAGAACGGGCGCGATCATTTTACAAGGTCCGCACCAAGGAGCCCAGAAATCAGCCAATACGACACCTTCACTTGTTTCAGCTGAGAACGATTGATCAGTTGCTTTTACGATAGCCATTTGTTATTCCTCCAATTGTCAAATGATGATTTTTAGTATAGCATCTCCCATTCGTTCATGCTAATTTAATGCTTATATTATTTTCTCCCGAACCCGCCGGAAATAATCTTATTTATACAGTGTATTATAACCGGGCGGCGGGCGTTCAAAACTTAAGATGGACCTGCAGGCAGCGTGATTAATACAATCGCCATCGGAGGAAGCTCCGCCTCAAGTTTTCCTCCCTTTTGAGCAAACCCGGAAAACGGCTTCGGTTTGACGTTTTCCGGACTGCTGAATGTATTGCGGGCATTCATTTTTTCCGCGTGCAGAATCGTTCCCGAAGGCGTCCCTGTCTTTTTCATGCCCCGCAGTTCAATCTTCACGTCAGCTTTGTGCAGATGATCGATATTGCAAATGCTGATATGTATGTCTCCGTTTTGCTGTTTGGACGCTGAAATGCTGACTTGCGGGAGCCGGCCGTCATTCCATTCGTACCCGGCTGCATTTGTTTCTGCCGCCAAAAGAGATGCGTCCTGGTGCACCTTAAACATATCGAACACATGATACGTCGGCGTCAACAGCATTTCTTTCCCTTCTGTCAGGATCATTGCCTGAAGCACGTTGACGGTTTGCGCGATATTGGCCATCTGTACGCGGTCTGCGTGCTGATGAAAAATGTGAAAATGCGAGGCGGCGACAAGGGCGTCGCGGATCGTATTCTGCTGATACAGAAAGCCCGGATTCGTGCCCGGCTCAGGATCAAGCCACGTGCCCCATTCATCAATGATCAGCCCGACTCTTTTTTCGGGATCGTACTGATCCATGATGGCGCTGTGCCTTGTGATCAATTCATCCATATGCGCCGCTTTTTTCATCGTGATGAACCATTCATCTTCCGTAAACTCCGTCGCTGATCCTTTCCCCTTCCAGAAGTCGCCCGGTATTGTGTAATAATGCAGGCTCAGCCCGTCCATGAGATCCGCGGCTTTTTTCATTAAAATTTCAGTCCAGCGGTAATCGTCGACATTCGCGCCGCCGGCAATTTTATAGATTTCATTACCGCTGTAATTGCGGACATAGGTTTGAAAGTTTCGGTAAAGGTCGGCATAATACTCAGGATGCATGTTTCCGCCGCAGCCCCAGTTCTCATTTCCTATTCCGAAATATTTCAGCTTCCACGGTTTTTCCCGCCCGTTTTCTTTTCTCCAGTCGGACATCGGGGTGCCTGCTTCAAACGTCATGTATTCAATCCAATCAGCCATTTCTTTAACCGTTCCGCTGCCGACGTTTCCGGCGATGTACGGTTCGCATCCGAGCAGTTCACAAAGCATCATAAACTCGTGCGTGCCGAATTCATTGGAATCAATCGTCCCGCCCCAATGGGTATTCAGCATGGTTTTGCGTTTCCCTACGCCGTTCGCCCAATGGTATTCATCAGCAAAACAGCCGCCCGGCCATCTGAGGACGGGAATCTGAAGCTGCTTGAGGGCGGCGGCGACATCCGTCCTGACCCCTCCGGTATTCGGAATATCGGAATCTTTTCCGACCCAGATGCCCTCATATATGCCTCTTCCCAGGTGTTCCGCGAAATGTCCGTATATGTTTTTATTAATGGTTCCCCGTGTGATATCAGTTTGAATGACTGCCGTATTGTGAGACAAACTTGATCATTCCTTCCCCTTAATAAGAATGAAAGCACTACAGCCGATCTATCTGGGATGTATGCTGACTGGATAAGTTTGTAAGCGCTTTACAAAAGCTTATTACATTGGTTCGTACATGTCAATCTATTGTTTTATCAATATGTAATTTGTACGAATCAATTAACGCAAACCAAAACCCTCTGACAAATAAGCCAGAGGGTTTTGATTATGAATGAATATTGGCATTTTTAAATTCCTGGGTCAGAAGCGGAACCACTTCGAACAAATCGCCGACAATTCCGTAGTCCGCTATTTTAAATATTTCCGCTTCCGGGTCTTTGTTAATGGCAACGATGACCTTACTGTTTGACATGCCCGCCAAATGCTGAATCGCTCCGGAAATGCCGCAGGCGATATACAAATCCGGCGTGACGACTTTTCCCGTCTGGCCGATTTGAAGAGAATAGTCGCAGTAGTCCGCGTCACACGCGCCGCGCGAAGCGCCCACGGCTGCTCCGAGCACCTCGGCAAGTTCTTTTAACGGTTCAAATCCATCTTTGCTTTTTACACCGCGGCCGCCTGCTACGATAATTTTCGCTTCTGATAAATCCACGCCGTCCGCCGTTTTTTTGACTACTTCTTCAATGACCGTCCGCAAATCTGCCGGAGGCGCCGCAAGCTCTTCAATATCACCCGTCCGGTTTGCGTCTTTTTCTAATGCCTGAATATTATTCGGACGAATTGTCGCCAGAATGAAAGGATCAGTTGAAATCACCTGTTCAAAGGCTTTCCCGGAATAGATCGGTCTTGTAAAAACGATGTTGTCTCCGGTAACGCTTACATCCGTGCTGTCTGAAATCAGCCCCGTTTCAAACCGGGCCGCAAGCTTAGGTGACAAATCTTTTCCCATAGAAGTGTGGCCGAAAATGACCGCATCAGGCTTTTCATTTTCGATCAAATCCCCGAGAACCGCGGCATATCCGTCCGCCGTATACTGAGAAAGCCCCGGCGAATCGGCCGTAAATACTTTGTCGGCGCCGTACTGAATGAGTTCTGATGCTGCATCAGCCGCGCCCTTTCCCATCAGCACGCCGATGACATCTCCTCCGCCGGAAATGGTTTTGCCTGCGGCTATGGCTTCAAAGGTGACGTTCCGTAAGGCGCCGTCACGAATTTCTCCGAGTACGATCACTTTTTTTCCCATTCTGACATCCCCCAGTTTCTTTAATATCAGTTTATACGACTTTGGCTTCTTTTCTCAGCAGTGATACAAGCTCCTTCGCCTGCTCAGCGGCTTCTCCTTCGATCAGTCTGCCCGCTTCTTTTTGCGGCGGCAGAAAACGTTCGATCGTTTTGAGCTTCGGTGCGGCATCATCTTCATCAATGCCGAGATCATCGAGCTCAAGTTCTTCCAGCGGTTTTTCTTCGCCTTCATAATGCCCGGAAGCGACGGATAGCGCGGCTCGTTTAAGCCTTGCTGTGCCGTGATGACTAAAGGAAGTGAGGTTTTAATGATTTCGGTATCCCCTTCGTTGTCTTTCTCTGCCACAGCTTCATCGCCGCTGATTGTCAGTTTTGTAATCGTTGTGACGCAAGGAATGTTCAGCAGTTCGGCAAGCCTTGGAGCCACTTGGCCGGAACCGCCGTCAATCGCGACATTTCCGCCGAGAATCAGATCATATTCCCGGTCCTTGAAATAATGATATAAGATAGTTGAAATGGAGTATTGGTCAGGATCGCTCAGATCATCTTCAATATTGATTAACACCGCCTGGTCACAGCCCATCGCAAGGGCGGTTCTCAGTTCTTTCTCCGCATCTTCTCCGCCGACGGTTACGGCGGTCACGGTTCCGCCGTGCTCTTCCTTCAGCTGAATGGCTTCTTCAATGGCGTATTCATCATACGGATTAATGATAAATTCGGCCCCGTCCTCCTGAATCTTTCCTGCTTCAATGACGATTTTCTCTTCTGTGTCAAACGTCCGTTTCATCAGTACAAATAGATTCATATTCTTATCCCCTTTATCTTCGCCCACCGAATTGAGGCTTTCTTTTTTCGAGAAATGCCTGAATGCCTTCTTTTGCGTCATCTGATGCAAATGCTTCCCCAAAGCGCTTTGCTTCAAGCTTTAAGCCGCCGTCATAAGAATAGACCTTGTTTGAATAAAGGAGCTCAAGCAGAGAAGCCATCGACTGCGGGCTTTTTTCCGCAAACTTGCCCGCGAGCATTTTCGCTTTTTGCAGCAGCTCTTCTTCATGTTCGGCGCCTATCGTGACAAGACCGAGGCTGAGCGCTTCTTCTCCGGTTACAGGTTCTGAAGTGCCGATCATTTCAAGCGCTTTCGCCGTACCGACGTACCGGGGAAGCCGCTGCGTCCCGGCAAAGCCCGGAATAATGCCGAGATTCAGCTCGGGCAGGCCGAGCTTTGCATCTAATGTAGCGATTCTGATATGGCAGGCCATGGCAAGCTCAAGGCCGCCGCCGAGCGCAGCGCCGTGAATCGCCGCGATAACGGGCTTCGGAAACCCTTCAATTCTTTCCATCAGCTGCTGGCCTTTATCCGCCATGGCAGAAGATTGCTCAAGATTTTCAAGCGACGTAAATTCCTTTATATCGGCGCCCGCCGAGAAAAATTTCCCCTCTCCGCGAATGATGATGCTTCTGACGCTGTCATCTGTTTCACAGCGGTCGAACAGACCGGACAACTCATCTAAAACCGCACCGGACAGCGCGTTGGCCGGCTGATGATTAATGGTGATCACCGCAACAGATTGTTCTACCGCCATCGAAAGGCTGTTCATCCGTCAACCCCCTTTAGTTTTGATGAATCCCTGACACCAACAGCTCCAATACCTTGTCTGACAAATCCGGAAGATCATATTTCTGATCGTTCATCACCCATGTTGTCACTGTTTCATCTATCGTCCCGAATATCATCTGCCGGGCGAGGCGGACGTCGAGATTATCTTTCCATTCGCCCGACTCGATTCCTTCGGTCAAAATGGTGTCCAGCATGTTTAAATAACCTTTTAAAATATCATTGATTTTCAGGCGCAGCTTGATATTCGACTGTCTGAGCTCAAGCTGGGTCACAATCGCGAGGTGGCGGTCATTGCCGAGCAGTGTGAAATGCTGCTTAATAACGAGAGCGAGTTTTTCTTTTGCCGTCGTTTTTTCTTTCACTTCTTCTTCCATGCGTTCAATGAACTGGCCCATCTTTTCTTTAAAAAGAGAAATGAGTATATCCTCTTTGTTTTTGAAATATAAATAGATGGTGCCGTCCGCAACGCCGGCCTGCTTGGCGATTTTGGACACCTGTGATTGGTGATAGCCGTTTTCCGCTATGACTTCTACTGCTGCATCAATAATCTGCATATACTTTGGCCGTTTTTGGTTCAATGTCATCGTTCCTTCCTTCAATAAATGAATGACTATTCATTCATAACTTCATAATAAAAAGGAATCCGGATTTTGTCAAGTTTTTCTTTTAAGGCACCTTGTTTTCATGGGAAGCATCTTCCTCTTCGACTAAACGCCTTCTTAATATTTTTCCGACGGCCGTTTTCGGAAGCTCTTTTCTGAATTCGTACAGCTTCGGGACTTTGTACGGCGCAAGCCGCTCTCTTGCAAACGCATCAAGCTCATCGGGATCTGCCTCAGCGCCTTTTTTTCAAAACGATAAATGCTTTCACCGTTTCCCCCCTGTAGGAATCAGGAATGCCCGCTACGACGATTTCCTGAACAGCTTCATGCTCATAAAGCGCCTCTTCCACCTCCCGGGGGTAGATGTTGTATCCGCCGGCAATGATGATGTCTTTTTTCCTGTCGGCGATGTAGAAAAATCCTTCCTCATCCATATATCCCATATCTCCGGTAAACAGCCAGCCGTCTCTGATGACACGCGCCGTCTCCTCCTGCTTATTCCAGTATCCTTTCATGACCTGAGGGCCTTTTACGATCAGCTCGCCGTGTTCATACGGCTCCGCAAGCCCGCTTTTTTCTTCTGAATATATTCCGGCGTCGGTATTGGGCCAGGGACAGCCGATGCTGCCGGGTTTATTTTTTCCCCAGATGAAGTTTGAATGGGTAACCGGTGATGCCTCGGATAATCCGTAGCCTTCCACAAGCTTTCCTCCGGTCACTTTTTCAAATTTCTGTTTGACCTCAACGGGCAGCGCCGCTGAACCGCTCGGACAGCTTACAATGGAGGACAAATCATACTTATCCAGCTCCGGGTGATGCAGCAGCCCGATGTAAATCGTCGGCGCCCCGGGGAAAACCGTCGGCTTCAGCCTGTCGATTGTTTTCAGGGTATCAAGAGGATTGAATTTGGGAAGAAGGATCATTTCACATCCCTGCATAATGGAAAAATTGAGCACGGCGGTCAATCCGTACACATGAAAAAAAGGCACGATGCCGAGCACCTTTTCGGCTCCCTTTTTCATTTTATACATCCAGGCGGCGCACATTTCTGTATTGGCCTGAATGTTTCGGTGTGTGAGCATGACGCCTTTCGGATAGCCGGTTGTTCCGCCCGTGTATTGAAGCACGGCGATGTCATGCGCAGAGTCAATATCAAATGGCTCTGCTTCCTCCGCTTTTTCGTCTTTTAAAATATCCGCTAATTTGTGAATTTGTTCGCAGCCATCGTAATCAATATGCACCTGTTGTTTTTGCGTGAGCGTATAAAGCATTTTTTTCGGAAACGGCAAAAAGTCTTTTATACTTGTTGTAATAATGCGTCCGACCAGTGATAACGTTTTCATTTTTATCACTTTCGGAAACAGCATATCGAGGGTGATGATCACGCGCGGCGCACTGTCTTTCAGCTGATACTCAAGCTCGTGTTCCGTGTAGAGAGGATTGGTCTGAACGACAATGCCGCCGGCAAACAATACGCCGTAAAAAGCGATGACCGACTGCGGACAATTGGGCAGCATAATGGCGGCTCTGTCACCTTTTTTCAGACCTGTTTTGCGTAAAAAAGCGGCTAGCTTTAATGAATCTGTGAGAACGTCTTGGAATGTGAGTTTTTTTCCGAGAAAATAAATCGCGGTATGGTTTGGGAATTGAGCTGCGGAGTTTGTCAGATTGGATGGCAGGGTTTGATCGGTAAATTCAAGCTCATGCGGAATCTCTTCGGGATATTGAGAAAGCCATGGCTTTTCAGACTGCATAATACCTCTCCCTTCTGTTTTCCTATACGCTATTATTATAGCAGAAGGGTGATTGGAATGGGAAAGCGTTTCATGTGAAATTTCGAGTTTCAGGAGGTGTTGAGTTTGCTGGAAACGCTGCATTTTGAAGAGGGAGTTCCTATCCTGCGCCAGCTGCCGAAGCCGTTTACGTCGGCCGCCTTTTTGCTCCATCCCTTTGTCCGGATGCCGGATGGGCGGGAAGAGCAAAAGCGCAAACGGCCTTATGAACATATGTATCCGAGTGATGAGGA
The DNA here is from genome assembly GCF_000411595.1 of Paenibacillus lentimorbus NRRL B-30488. NCBI lineage: Bacteria > Bacillati > Bacillota > Bacilli > Caryophanales > Paenibacillaceae > Paenibacillus > Paenibacillus lentimorbus. The sequence goes on from NZ_ANAT01000026.1 coordinate 20,633, forward strand.
GATCATCGCGATGGGCAGGCCCGTTTCCTGGCAAACCGTCATGACCGTTTGCGGCCTGCGTTCTGAAAAAGAAACGGCGCTTGCGCTTATGACTGCTGTCACGGCATTGCGGGAGGAAAATGCACATCCTGAATCCGCCGAGCGGTTAAATCGGCTCCATCATCCCGATCTGTACTTGCCGAGCGATGATGTCACTTCGCCATTTTTGATTCCGGGACTTTTGGATGTGTTCCGTTCAAAAGGCATAAAGCGCTGCACTTATTATGAGCCGTTCGAAGAGAAAGGCATATTTTTACTCAATCAAACGGCGGCTTCGGATGTATGCGGACTGCTGCAGGCTGACATGATTATTGCCGATGTAAAGCGGCGCTCCGCTTTTATGAGCATATATGATTCTTTTACGACACTCTTTCTTATGGAAGATCAAGACATGCGGTCTGTCGTCCGCGCCATGAATTGGGAAGCCGTCATTTGCTCTGATACGGCCTGCATAAACTGGTATTCTCAATAAAAAAAGGCCGCCGATTTGAGTTCGGCAGCCTTTTTTCAGTATTAAGATGTCATGACCAGATAAATAAGTCCGATGAACAGAAAAATCCCCGCTGCCGACAGCAGCACTTTCGCAAGCTTCTCCATTTTTCCCCGTCCCCTTAAATCCCGGCGGCCACCACAAATGACAGGCCGACTGAGATGACAAATGAAATAAAGCCGACAGCTCTGTTATCTTTTTCAATTTCTTTATCAATTTTAAACCGGGGCGTCAGAAATTCAAAGATAAAATAGCTGATTAAAAGCATAATAAATCCGTATACGCCCCAGCCGATCATTTGCAAAAGCGAATTATGCTGGGCGATGCTGTGCTGAAAGACATTTGCGATACCGAGAATTTTCCCTCCGGTCGCCATTGCCACCGCAAGATTGCCTTTTTGGATTTCCACCCAGTTTTTATAGGATGTCACCAATTCAAACACGGTCAGAAAAATGACGAGACACAAGACGGCCACACTGTAATAAGCCGCGATTTCAACAAGCTCATTTTCCCAAAAAGCATTCATGACGTTTTCTCCCTTTTTATTTTAGTTCGACAATCGTTACGCCTGATCCTCCTTCTCCCGCTTCCCCGAACCGCGAGCTTTTCACGCTGCGGTGGTTTTTCAGAAGATCCTGCACCCCTTTTCGGAGGGCGCCCGTGCCTTTTCCGTGAATGATGGACACTCTCGGATAGCCGGCAAGCACCGCGTCATCTAAATATTTTTCGACGCGGCTGAGGGCGTTTTCGTAACGCTCTCCCCTGAGGTCAAGTTCAAGGGATACGTGATAATCCTTCCCTTTTACGGCGGTGATTGCTTTTCTTTTTCGGTTCAGGAGCCGATTTGAGAAACTCGAGATCTTTTTCCTTCACCTTCATTTTGAGGATGCCGATTTGGACGTTCCATTCTTTCTCGCCGGTTTTTCAAGCAGCGCCCCTTTTTGTCCGAATGTGAGCACCTTTACTTCGTCGCCCGGCTTCAGCTCGCGTTTTTTCTCTATTTTTCTTTCCGGCTGCTTTGATTTTTCAAAAGCCGGCATCGCGTCTCCGAGACGTTTTTTGGCGTCAATCAGCTCGTGTTCCTTAAAGGATCTGTGTTCTTGCTTGATGGACCTGAGCTCGCGGATAATCTGTTCGGCTTCATTTGCGGCGGCTTCCAGTTTTTCCGCAGCTTTCCGCTCGGCTTCTTCCATCATTTTATCTTTTTGGGCATTCAGCTCAATGATTTGCTGCTGAAGCTCTTTGTGCAGTTTTTCTGCTTCTTTTCTGAGTGATTCGGTTTCAGAAAGCTCTTCATCCGCTCTTTTTTTGCTTTTTTCAAGCGATGCAATCATCAAATCGACTTCGTTATGTTCGGCGGTCATTTCTGACTTCGCCTGGCCGATGATATGCTCCGGAAGCCCAAGGCGTCTTGAGATTTCAAATGCGTTGCTTCGGCCAGGCACTCCGATCAGAAGCTTGTAGGTAGGCGAAAGCGTTTCAATGTCAAATTCAACGCTGGCATTCATGACGCCTTGTCTGTTATATCCGTATGCTTTCAGTTCCGGATAATGGGTTGTCGCAAGCACTCTGGCGTTTGTCCGGTGAACTTCGTCAAGGATGCTCATGGCAAGCGCCGCCCCTTCCTGCGGATCTGTTCCGGCACCGAGTTCATCGAACAGCACAAGACTGTTTTCAGACACGTCTTTTAAAATATTGACGATATTGACCATGTGGGATGAGAACGTACTCAGACTTTGTTCGATCGACTGTTCATCGCCGATATCGGCAAACACATTGTCAAATACGGCTGCTTCCGATCCCTCGTCAGCCGGTATGTGCAATCCTGCCTGCGCCATTATCGTCAGCAGCCCGAGTGTTTTTAACGTAACGGTTTTACCGCCCGTATTCGGTCCCGTGATGACGATCGTTGAATAATCTCCGCCCAGTTCAATATCGTTGGCCACGACTTGATCTTGGGGCAGCAGCGGATGGCGCGCTTTTTTCAGACGGATAAAGCCGTCTCCGTTCATGAATGGTTTTGTCGCCTTCATTGCTTTTGCGTATCTCGCTTTGGCGAAAATGAAATCCAGTGTCTGCAGCACTTCCACATTTTGAGCGATTTCTTGTGTGTGTTCAGCGGTATGCTCCGTCAGCATCCGGAGAATCCGTTCGATTTCCTGTTTTCTTTACTTTCGCCTGCTGAAGCGAGTTGTTCATATCTACGATCGCCTGCGGTTCAATAAACAGTGTCGCACCGGATGAAGATGTATCGTGGACAATTCCGCCGTAGCTTGATCTGTACTCCTGTTTGACCGGGATGACAAAGCGGTCATTCCGAATCGTAACGATGGTGTCAGACAGCATTTTAGAAGCGGAAGATGAACGCAGCATCGATTCAAGCCGGTCTCTGACTCTTGATTCAAGCGTCCTGAGCTGTGTGCGGATTCCCCTTAAAGCGGGAGACGCATGATCAAGCACTTCACCATGGTCATCAATGCAGGAGTTAATCTCCCTTTCCAAATCGCCTAATGTAATCAGCTCTTCTGCATGGGCCTGTATCAGCGGAATGCCGACGCCGTCTTCTGTCATTTGGCTGATAAAATGCTTCATTTGTTTAACGGCATACAGCAGCCCGGACAATTCGGTGAATTCTGCCGGCGTCAGCACACTGCCGATTTCCGCCCGCCGTAAAGCGGATCTTATGTCGGTCAGGCCGCCGAACGGAGCATGGCCTCTCAAGCGCATGATTGCGGATGCTTCTTCGACTTCATCCAGCTGTTTTTGGATGTCTGCGAGATCCGTCAAAGGTTTCAGCTGCAGAAGCTTCTCCCGGCCGAGCGATGAGGCGGCATGTGCGGTAATCTGTTCTTTTACTTTATGAAATTCAAGTGATGATAACACTTTTTGCTGCACGGTTTTATGGTCCTCCTTACTTAATCATTGCGCGTCAGAAATGCTTTGACCTCATGTAGCGGCCGGGCGTTTAACACATGTTTTGTCTCCGTCCAGCCTTTGCGCGCAGCGGTCACGCCCGTTTTCATATCATCGAGCATCTCGATATTATGGGCATCGGTATTAATGACCAAAGTCACACCTTTTTCATTTGCTTTGATCAGATGCTCAGTCCGTAAATCGAGGCGCGCGGGGTTTGCATTCAGTTCAAGCGCCGTATTTGTTTTGGCGGCGAGTTCAATCAGCTTATCGATGTCGACTTCATAGCCGGCCCGTCTGCCGATCAGGCGTCCCGTCGGGTGGGCGATAATGTCCACGTGCTTATTCGTCAGCGCCTGTTCAAGCCGTTTCATAATGACATGCTCCGGCTGGCTGAAACTTGAATGAATAGATGCGATGACAAGATCCATTTCAGACAGAACACTGTCATCATAATCAAGCGAACCGTCGGGGAGAATGTCCATTTCTACGCCTTTAAAAATATGAAAATGTTCAAATTCAGCGTTTAACGCGTCAATTTCTTCCGCCTGTTTTTTGAGCCGTTCGGCCGTTAACCCGTTGGCTACCTTTAAATATTGGGAATGGTCGGTGATCGCCATGTACTGGTAGCCTTTTGCCATACATGCTTCTGCCATTTCTCTGATGGAAAAAGCGCCGTCACTCCAGGCTGAGTGCAAGTGGAGATCGCCTTTTATCGCTTTATGCTCCACAAGGTCCGTTTCTTCCCGGTACGTGTCGACCTCCTGCCCCCTTTCTCTGAGCTCAGGAGGAATAAACGGCAGACCGAAGTGGGCGTAAAACGCTTCTTCACTCGGGAACGTTTTGACGTCTCCCGTTTCTATGGTTTCTACTCCGTATTCACTGATCCGTTCACCGCGCTCTTTCGCCAGCTGGCGCATTTTAATGTTGTGGTCTTTAGAACCGGTAAAATGATGCAGTGTGGTGGCAAACTGTTCCTCTGTCACTAGCCGGAAATCCACACTCGTCTCATATTCAAAGGTCAGGATGACTGATACCTTTGTATCCCCGCCCGCTATCACGTCTTTTACGTTCGGGAGGGAAAGAAGCTGTTCTCTGACAGCCTCCGGATGATCTGTAGCGATAATGTAATCCAGATCTTTTACGGTTTCCCGCGCTCTTCTGAGACTGCCGGCCCGGGAATATTTCTGAATATCCGTCAGCCGGGCCAAATGTTCTTCAATGACTGAAGCAATGCTGAGCGCATAGCCGATCGGAAACCGTTCCGGCTGTTTTCCGGCTTCTCCGAGAGCCTGAAGGATTTTCTCCTCCGTTTTTTTGCCGAAACCGGCGAGCCCCTGTACTTTTTGCTGCTCGCATGCTTCTTTCAGCGATTCCGCGTCATGAACACCCAGTTCCTGGTACAGCTTGGCGATTTTTTTGCCGCCGAGGCCCGGAAGCTTCAAAAGAGGAACCAAGCCTTCCGGGACTTCTTTCTGCAATTGGAGAAGCGTGCCGGACACACCTTCCTGCATATATTCACGAATGACGCCGTAGGTGCCTTTTCCGATTCCGGATAAAGACATCATGTCGTCGATTTCCGACAGGCTGCGGTCATCCTGCTCAAGCGCCGCTGCCGCTTTTCGGAAGGCTGATATTTTAAACGGGTTGTCCCCTTTCAGTTCCATATAGACCGCAATCGTTTCAAGCAGCCTGATGATATCTTTTTTATGCATACTGTTAACCCCCAGTCGTTTCCTGCTTTTCATCATACAAATTTTTCTCCTCCGGCACAACTGACGCAGAGCTTGAAAAAAACTTCTCCGGTCAAGAGAAGTTTTTTATGCCCCGTACTGGGCCCACAGTTCTTGCAGGAGCCCTGACAGATACGGCGTATGATGTGTGATGATATTTGCAAGCGTCGATTGTGCGAGCATATCCTGAAGCGCGCTTACCGGCAGTACGGATGCGACGTATAACAGGATAAACGCAAATAAATAGACTTCCAGAAACCCAAGCACCCCGCCCAGCAGTTTGTTGATCTGTTTAATGACCGGAATGCCGGCGATGATATTAAGCGCCGCTCCGATAATCCGGAGCAGAATCTTTGCGATGATAAACAAAATGACAAACGCGATCGCGTTGTAATAAGCCGTCTCCACGTTTCCTTTAATAAAAGACAGAGCCGCCTGCCCGCCGGAAAAATCAGGCGCGGGTATAAAACTCAGATGCGGGGCCAGGTTTTTGTAAAAAAGCGCCGCAAACGCAATCGAGAGGATGAAGCTCGTTAAATATATAAATTGGAGGATAAACCCTCTTTTTAATCCAAGCAATGTGCCCATTAAGAGCAGAACTAAGATGATGATATCTATCATATGGTGTTCATTCCTTTTCTTTAAGCTGCCGCTCCAATATTTCATATTTTTCTTGCAGTTTCATATAATCATGCACGACATTGACCGCAGTCAATACAGCGAGCTTATTTATATCAAGATATGGATTTTTCTCGTTGATTTCTCTCATTTTATCATCAACCATTCCGGCCACATGGCGCATGTGCGCTTTGCTTTCTTCCCCGATAATGGTGAAGTGCTGGCCGTAAATGTTTACTGTCGTTTTGGTTTTTTGCCGTCAGACAACGTTTCTCCTCCATTCCGCGAGAATCCTAGTTCCTATCATACCACGATTATCGTTTGAATGGAAAGACGAGCCTCGGGCTGTTATGATACACTGGTATATACAGTGAAAAGTGCCAAAAAAGGAGATTATATCGTGTCCCATTCTGTTATAAAAGTATCCGCTTCCGCTATGGAACAAATGAAACAATCCTATGCCGGCTCCCTAACTGCCGCCGTTCCGCAGGGCGCCGTCTTCCAGGCCAAGCCTCCGGGCTGTACCATTACAGCCTACCGCTCGGGCAAGGTTCTCTTTCAAGGAAAAAACGCCGGCACAGAAGCGGCCCGCTGGGGAACGGCTGAGGCACCGAAAGCAAAGAAAACCGTCAAAAAAGCGGCCGATCCGCTTTACGCTCCCCCGGCGGGCATTGCCTCCATGTCAGTGATCGGCTCTGATGAAGTCGGAACAGGCGATTACTTCGGGCCGATAACGGTTGCCTGCGCTTACGCAGACAAAACAAAGCTTTCTTTAATGAAAGAACTCGGTGTGAAGGATTCGAAGGATTTAAAAGATCCGCAGATTATTGAAATCGCCAAACTGTTAATTAAAACCATTCCTTACAGCCTGCTTGTGTTAAAAAACGAAAAATATAATCAGATGCAGGAAAAAGGCATGAGCCAAGGAAAAATGAAGGCGCTCCTTCATAATCAGGCGATTTCCAATCTGCTGAGAAAAATGAACGGCGTTAAACCGGAAGCGATTCTGATTGACCAATTCGCAGAGCCCGGCATTTATTTTAAGCATCTTTCCGGACGGGATATCGTAAAAGAAAAAACGTTTTTCAGCACGAAAGCGGAAAGCATACATCTTTCTGTCGCCGCAGCCTCTATCATTGCGCGATATTCTTTCTTAATTGAAATGGATAAGCTTTCCCGTGAGGCTGGGATGACGATTCCAAAGGGCGCGGGGCCGCACGTCGATGAAGCTGCCGCCAAGCTGATCATCAATAAGGGAGAAGGTGCGCTCAGAACGTTCACCAAACTTCATTTTGCCAATACGCAAAAAGCGAAACGCCTTGTAGAACGGAAACGGTCATAATTAAAAAAGCTTGCAGAATGATCTGCAAGCTTTTTCTTTATCCTCTTAATACCGCCTGATACGTTTCTTCCAGCGCTTTCAGCACGTTTTCATGTACTTTTGTCACTTCTTCTTCTGTCAATGTTTGTTCAGGGTTAACATATTGGAGCGAGAAGGCGACGGATTTTTTGCCCTCTTCCATATGCTCACCTTCGTACACATCAAATACGGTGACTTCTTTCAGCAGCGCGCCGCCGGCTTCTTTGATCACGGCTTCGAGCTGTCCGCTTGTAACGGTTTTATCTGCCACAAGCGCAATGTCGCGCGTGACGGACGGGTACTTCGGAATCGGCGTATACACGACAGGTTCTGTTTCCTCGGTCAGAAGCGCGTGCAGATCAAGCTCGAACACATACGTTTCTTTGATATCCAGCTCTTTTTCCATTGCCGGATGCACCTGGCCGATAAATCCGGCAAGCGAACCGTTCAATAGAATGTTTGCCGTCCGGCCGGGATGCATGTTTTTGCGTTCAGACTGGACAAATTCAACCCGGTCTGACACATTCAATTGATGCAGCAGGCCTTCAACGATTCCTTTGGCGACGAAGAAATCAACCGGCTTTTTCTCACCCTGCCATAAATTTTTGCGCCACAATCCGGTTACAGCTCCGGCAACCCGTTCTTTTTCAACCGGTTTTGTGTTTTCTTCTTTCGTCAGAAATACAGAACCCGTTTCATATAAAGCAACGGAATCAGTCTGTCTGGCCAGATTGTATGAAACGGCTTCAAGAAGATTCGGCACGAGGCTGTGTCTGAGAATGCTTCTTTCTTCGCTCATCGGCAGAGCAAGCATCGTGTTGAATGATTTTTCGATCGCAAAAGCGGCCGCTTTTTTATCATTCGTTAATGAATAAGTGGTCGCTTGTGAAAGACCCGCTCCTTCAAGGAAACGTCTCACTTTCCGGCGTTTTGCCTGATACGGTGTCAAGCCGCCTGTCGTGCCGGCCGTTTCCGGAAGCGTGGACGGAATATTGTCATACCCGTACAATCTCGCCGCTTCTTCAATCAGGTCTTCTTCTATTCTAATATCTCCGCGGCGGGACGGCACTGTTACGACGAGAACGTCTTCAGCTTCACCGACTGCAAACCCGAGGCGCTTGTAAATGCTGATGATTTCTTCTTTAGCGATTGCCATGCCAAGCACGGCGTTCACTTTTTCAACAGACACGTGAATGTTGTTTGCTTCGATTTTCAGATGGTTTTCTTCAACCGTGCCTGAGAGCACTTCTCCGCCGGCATATGCCTGAATGAGACTGCAGGCCCGTTCAGCCGCCAGCAAAACGCGGGCCGGATCAATGCCTTTTTCATATCTGGCGCTCGCTTCGCTTCTCAGTCCGAGGTCTCTCGATGCTTTGCGGACGGTCTGTCCGTCGAAATAAGCGGCTTCCAGTAAAATCGCAGTGGTGTCTTCACGGACTTCAGACTCAGCTCCGCCCATGACTCCCGCAACGGCTTGCGCTTTTTTCCGTTTGTGATGACCAAATGGCTGCTTGACAGCTTGCGCTCTTGTTCATCCAGCGTCACGATGGTTTCGTTTTCCGCCGCTTTTCTGACGACGACCTCTTTTGAACCGAACCGGTCGTAATCGAAAGCGTGAAGCGGCTGTCCGTACTCAAGGAGGACGAAGTTTGTAATGTCCACGACGTTATTATGCGGGCGGATGCCTGCATTCATCAGCTTCGTCTGCATCCAAAGCGGTGACGGGCCGATTTTGACGTTTTTAATGATTTTTGCGGCATAATGCGGATTGGCCTGCGTATCTTCAATCTTGACGGAAACAGCATCCGCCGCTTTTTCTGCCGCTTTTTCATATGAAGCCTCCGGAAGCTTTACCTCTGCGCCGAGGATAGCCGCAACTTCATAAGCCACGCCAAGCATGTTCATCGCGTCGGCGCGGTTCGGCGTTAAGCCCAATTCTAAAATCGCATCATCAAGCTGAAGGGCCGCCATTGCGTCAGCTCCCGTTTCAGCATCATTCGGAAAAACGAAAATGCCTTCCGCATATTCTTTCGCCACGAGCTTGCTTTCAATGCCGAGCTCCTGAAGGGAACAGATCATGCCGTGAGACGCTTCGCCGCGCAGCTTGGCTTTTTTAATTTTGAAATTGCCGGGAAGCACGGCTCCGACCGTTGCAACGGCAACCTTTTGTCCTTTATCAACATTCGGGGCGCCGCAGATAATCTGAACGGGTTCCTCCGCACCGATATCAACAAGGCATTTGTTGAGTTTGTCGGCATTCGGGTGCTGTTCACGCTCAAGCACGTGTCCGATGACAACGCCTTTTACGCCTTCCCCTTTATACTCAATACCCTCAACTTCAATACCGGCTCTTGTAATTTTTTCTGCAAGCACGGCCGGGTCGATTCCCTGCAAGTCAACGTAATCTTCTAACCATTTATATGAAACAAACATGTGTATCCTCCTCTTACGCCTGTTTAAACTGCGAAATGAATCTGACATCATTGGTATAGAAATGGCGGATATCTTCAATGCCGTATTTCAGCATCGCGATACGTTCCACACCCATTCCGAAAGCGAAGCCCTGGTATTCCTCAGGATTGAAACCAGCCATCTTCAGCACGTTCGGGTGAACCATGCCGGCGCCGAGAATTTCGATCCAGCCTGTTTTTTTGCAGACGGAGCAGCCTTGGCCGCCGCACTTAAAGCAGGTTACATCCACCTCGACAGAAGGCTCTGTGAATGGGAAGAAGCTCGGACGGAGCCTGATTTCACGGTCTTGGCCGAACATTTTTTTGGCAACCAATTCAAGCGTGCCTTTCAGGTCGCTCATGCTGATTTTGCGGTCCACGACGAGACCCTCGATCTGCATGAACTGATGGGAATGTGTCGCGTCATCGTTGTCGCGGCGATACACTTTACCGGGACAAATGATTTTGACGGGGCCTTTTCCTTTATGCTTTTCCATCGTTCGCGTCTGCACCGGTGACGTCTGCGTTCTCATCAGCATTTCTTCTGTAATGTAAAAGCTGTCCTGCATGTCGCGGGCCGGATGTTCCTTCGGCAGGTTCAGCGCCTCAAAGTTGTAATAATCCGTTTCCACTTCAGGGCCTTCTTCGACGGTATATCCCATGCCGATAAATAAATCTTCAATTTCTTCAATAACGACCGTCAGCGGATGGCGCCCGCCGATGTTTACCTGACTGCCCGGCAATGTGACGTCAATCGTCTGGCTGCTGAGTTTTTTATTCATCTCTTCTTGTTCAAGCTGTTCATTTTTCGCCGTAATGGCTGCTGCAATTCGCTCTCTCACTTCATTGGCGAGCGCTCCCATTTTCGGGCGCTCTTCGGCGGACAGTTTGCCCATGCCGCGGAGAACTTCTGTAATCGGCCCTTTTTTTCCGAGATATTGCACCCGAATGTCGTTAACTTCTTTTAATGAACCCGCCGCTTCTACTTTTTCTGCAGCTTCCAGTTCAAGCTGTTTAAGCTTCTCTTCCATCATGCATCCTCCTTTTATGTAAACCAAACCGTTCTATGCCTTTTTCAGAAAACAAAAAAACCCGCCCCTTGAGAGAAGGGACGAGTTGTGGCCGCGGTACCACCCTTTTTAAGGCAGACTTCATCTGCCGACAGCTTCATTGACATAACGGAAACGATCGTTCCGGTTCACCTTTACGCGCGTTTGGCGCGGTCCCGGTGACAACTCGAGAGGTGAAAATCAATTTCTGTGCTGCGATAAAAATGCTCTCAGTCAGCGGCATTTTCTCCCTGGAAGGCAGCGTATGCAAAAATTGACGTCCTCTGTCACGGTTTTTACATTATTGCTATCTATTATAGTGAAATCCAAGGTTTTTCGCAACCTATCCTCTGAGATGATAAACGAGGATGGCGGCCGCTACCGCCACATTCAGCGATTCCGCCTTTCCGTACAGCGGAACGTACAGGTTGAGATCGGTTTTTTGCAGAAGGCCTGCGTCCACTCCCGCCCCCTCGTTCCCGACGATTAACGCGAACGATTCTTCAGGCTTCACGCTTTGATAAGCGGCACCGTTTTCAAGCGCCGTGCCGTAGATCGCGACGCCTTGTGATTTCAGCTCAGCGGTAAACTCATCAAGCGGACGTTTCAAAATGGGAATATGAAAATGAGATCCCTGTGCTGAACGCAGCGTTTTTCCGTTGTACGGGTCTGCCGTTCCCTCACCAAGGACAACGGCGTCGATCCCCGCCGCATCTGCCGTTCTGATCATTGTTCCTAAATTCCCCGGGTCCTGCACGGCATCAATCAGAAGCAGCCGTTTCAGCTGATCAGGCTGCTTATCCGGCATATGGCAGACCGCGGCGATCCGCTGAGGCGTTTCCGTTTCCGTCACGGCTGAAAACGCGTCTTCGCTCAGCACGTAGCACGGAATGCTCATGTCCAGATCGGCCGGGATGGCGCTCTCATCGTTTACGAGAATTTCTTTTACCGTTCCCTTTGATTTGAGCGCTTCTTCTGCCAGATGCTCTCCTTCTATCAGAAATGTATTCGTTTTAAGTCTCTCTTTTTTTGTGTGAAGTTTTTTCCAGTCCTTCACTTTTTGGTTTTTTGCAGAGTCGATTCGTTTCACTTTATGTCTGTGCTCTCCTTTTTTCATGCATGTTGTTATTATATCTCAAGAACAGCACATAATAAACCGCGTGCGCGGTAAGAATATGCGTATCACATTCAGGAAAAAGGAGCGGTTGTAATGGATCTTAATTTACGCAACGCCGTTATTGCCAATGTAACCGGCAATAACCAGGATCAGCTGGAGCATACTATCGTTGATGCCATCCAAAGCGGTGAAGAAAAAATGCTTCCGGGCCTCGGCGTCTTATTCGAAGTTCTTTGGCAGCATGCGTCAGACTCAGAAAAAATGAAATGCTCAAAACACTTGAAGGCGGATTAAAACCTGCGCAATAAGCATGAACCGGGTGATGGCACACCCGGTTTTTTTGTATAATAATGGCGAGGGGGATCGCCATGCAGTTACAGCCGGAACTGGCAAAGAAATTGATTGCCGAAGTCAAACATATGTACACCCGCGAAGTGATTATTGCCGATACAAAAGGGATGATCATCGCGGGCACCAACGAGGCGCGCGCCGGATGGTTTCATGAAGGCGCACTGATCTGCGCCCGCGAAAAACGGAATGTCATCATTACGAAAGAAGATGAAAAACGGCTCCAGGGCGTAAAAGCAGGACTGAACCTCCCCGTTTTTCAGGCCATGAGGTGATCGGAGTGTTCGGTCTGACAGGAGACCCTGACGATATCCTGCCTTTCGGAGAATTGCTCAGGAAAATGACGGAGCTGTTTATTAAAGAAACGCGCCATATGGAAGAAGCGCAGTGGCGTGCGAGAATGCTTGAATCCTTTATGGTTGATTGGCTGCAGCTGAAAGAATGGTCTCCGGGCTTTTTAGAAAAAGCAAAGCTCATCGGCGCAGACCTTCACGCATACCGCCGGATCATACTCATTCAAGGACGTTATGAGCAATATAAAGCGGAGGAGCTCGGGCGGCTCTGGCAGAACGAATGCCCTGAAGACCTGTTTGTCCGCTGGGGAAATGAACGCATTCTCATTAATCATGAAGCAAATTCGGCTTCCAAAACACAGCTCATCAAAAAGATCGGCGCCGTTTTCGGGCAGCCTGTCACCGCCGGCATCGGACGGATCGTTCCGGGAGAGCGCCTCGCGGAATCATACGAACAGGCGGATAAAGCACTTTCAGCCGGAATCGGTGACAAGCAGGCCGTCTTTGAAGAAGATTTAAAACTGGATATGTGTATTGCCGATATCGCACCCGGTACGCGGTCGGAATTTTCACGGCGGGTTCTCAAGCATGTACTCGGCCGGGAAGAACTTCTGGATACGCTGCGCGTCTTTTTCGACCGGCAATTATCGTTAAAGCGCACCGCCGACGACATGCATATTCATATCAATACATTGCGCTACCGTCTTTCCAAACTGGAATCACTGACAAATATGAAGCTTGACCATCCCGAAGACATAACGGCTTTTTATTTGGCGCTCCGCTTTTTAGATCAACATACAAAAAGCACGTAATCATATCATCATTTTTCATATGTTTCTCCATAGTGTGCGGAATCGTTTTTCTTTACAATTAAATGAAAACGCTTTTCTTATCAGGGAGGTTGGGAGAACATGATTTCACGAGAGGCAAAAGAAGCGTTCATCCGGACGGTCGGGAAGGAGAATTATGATGATTCGGCGGCGGGGCGTCTAGTGTATTCTTATGATGCGGCTCCTCAGCTGCAAGCCATGCCGGATGCGGTAATCGCCCCCCGCAGCGCGGATGACGTGTCCCGTATATTAACGATTTGCAGCAGGCATGACATTCCGATCGTGCCGAGGGGTTCAGGCACAAACTTATGCGGCGGCACATGTCCGTCTGAAGGCGGGCTTGTGCTTTTATTCAAACATATGAACCGCATTCTTGAAATTGATGAAGAAAATTTGACGGCAACCGTCCAGCCGGGCGTGATTACGCAAGATATGATCCGTGCGGTTGAGCAAAAAGGTTTATTTTATCCGCCTGATCCGAGCAGCATGAAAATATCGACGATCGGCGGGAATATTAATGAAAATTCCGGCGGACTGCGCGGTTTGAAGTACGGCGTCACCCGGGATTATGTCCTCGGCCTTGAAGCCGTCTTGGCTTCAGGCGATATCATCCGCACAGGAGGGAAGCTGACAAAGGATGTCGCCGGTTATGATCTGACCCGGCTTTTCGTCGGATCAGAAGGTACGCTCGGCGTTGTGACGGAAGCGACTTTAAAGCTGGTTCCGAAGCCGGAAACGAAAAAACGCTGCTTGCACTCTATGAACATATTGAAGCGGCTGCGGAATCTGTTTCTGCCATCATCGCTGAAAAAATCATTCCGGCCACACTCGAATTTCTGGATCAGCCGACACTGCAGGTCATTGAAGATTACGCCAAGATCGGGCTTCCGACCGATGCAAAAGCGGTGCTGCTGATCGAACAGGACGGTGACATCGAAACGGTCAGACGAGATATGGAAAAAATCGAAGCCATCTGTAAAAACGGAGCAGCCGTATCCGTCCAAACGGCCGAAACCGAGGAAGAGGCATTCGCGCTTACAGAGGCCAGACGGTCCGCATTATCAGCCCTTGCCCGGCTGAAACCGACGACGATTCTGGAAGATGCCACCGTGCCGAGATCACAAATTGCCAATATGGTCAGAGCCATTAACGAGATTGCAGAAACATACGGCTTGTCCATCTGCACATTCGGCCATGCCGGAGACGGCAACCTTCATCCGACGTGCACCACCGATATCCGAAATACAGAGGAGATGGAACGTGTCGAAAAAGCTTTTGCCGCTATTTTTGAAAAAGCGATTGAGCTGGGCGGGACGATAACGGGTGAACACGGGGTCGGTATCGTAAAAGCGCCGTATTTAGAAATGAAGCTGAAAACAGAAGGCATCACCGCCATGAAAGCGATCAAACAAGCGCTTGATCCCCAAAATCTGCTGAATCCGGGAAAAATATTCGCCAATTCATCAAGGAAACGCGTGGTGGTGATGAAATGACAACGGCTAAAGAGCAGCAACAAATTCAAACAGAATTCAAAACCCGCATGGATGAAGGTGAATTGCTGAACTGTATGCGCTGCGGCTTCTGCCTTCCTTCCTGTCCGACCTATATCGAATCGGGATTTCAAGAATCCCATTCGCCGCGCGGCCGGATCGCCCTGATGAAAGCTGTCACAGACGGACTGATCGAGCCGGATGAAGATGTCGAACGCTCACTTTCGCTGTGTCTCGGATGCCGGGCATGCGAGCCCGTTTGTCCGGCAGGGGTCAATTACGGACAGCTGCTTGAAGAAGCGAGGGATATCATTCATCAAAATAAAAACATAAGCCGGGCGTGCGCCTCTTGCGGAAAGCCGCCTTCACCGGGCTTTTCCCTCATCAAAACCGCATGCAGGCAGCCGTGAATCTTCTCGGAATATACCAAAGATCGGGACTGCAGACAGCCGTCAGAAAAACCGGTATGCTGCGCGTTTTGCCTGAACATCTGCGCACAATGGAACAAGTGCTCCCGCCCGCCCCGAAACGGAAAGACATGAAGGAAAGGCCGCGTTTTCTTCCTGCCGCGGGTCCCGTCCAAAAACGGGCCGCTTTTTTCTCGGGCTGCTTAATGGATACGATGTTTTTAGCGACAAATCATGCGACAACGGCGCTTTTACAGGCGGCCGGGTGTGAAATCGCGGTTCCGGACGGCCAGGCGTGCTGCGGCGCGCTTCACGGGCACAGCGGAGAAAAAGAGATGGGAAAAGAACTGGCCAAGCGGAATATCGCCGCTTTTGAGGCGCTTGGCGCTGATTATATCATTACAAACGCCGGCGGATGCGGCGCCTTTCTTCAGGAATATCCTCATTTACTGAAAGATGAACCTGGATGGGCGGAACGTGCCGAACAATTTGTCCGGAAGCTCAAAGATTTTTCATCCGTACTGGTTGATCTGAAGTTCCATCAAAAAAACCTGCGGGCGCAGTCTCCTCATATCGTCACATATCAGGACTCCTGCCATCTCCGCAATGTGATGCATACGTCAGAGGAACCGCGAACGCTTTTGAAAAGCATTAAAGGGGCGGAGTACAGAGAAATGGAAAAGGCCGACAGCTGCTGCGGGTCGGCGGGAATTTATAATATAACAGAGTCAGAGATGTCTATGAAAATATTAGACAGCAAGATGAAAGCCGCCGGAAAAACGGAGGCGGCCGTCATCGTGACAGCCAATCCCGGATGCCTTCTGCAAATGCAGCTCGGCATTTTACGCGAAGGATTAACAGACCGTGTCCGCGCGGTTCATTTGGCGGATTACCTTTTGGAAGCGGCGGATTTGTCATAAGATGAAAGCAGAGAGACCGATCGGCTCTCTGCTTTTTTATGATGCTGCAATGTTCGGACGGCCGCGGATTTATCCGGGTATTGAAGCTTCCAGTCTGGCACTCGGATCACGCCATACATTCGCCCATTTTTTCACAGCCGCAATGATAATCACAAGCCCGAGAATGAGCATGATAATGGATAAAACGCCATTCAGCACGTTGTATCCCGCCGCTTCGGGGTTCAAATACACATACCGCACCATCCAATAACCCGCATAGTTGACGGTCACGTACAAATAAGCGAGAGGAATCAGGCATGTCAGCATATAGCGCCGCTTATCCGCTATTTTCAATACGACGGTCGCACCGATGATTAAGCCGACAGATGCCATAAGCTGATTGGATACGCCGAACAGCGCCCAAATGGAACTGATGTCGCCCGAATACAGAAGATAGCCCCACAGCAGGCAGGCGAGCGCGCTTGAGAAAATCGAGCCCGGCAGCCAGTCTGTTTTTTTCAGCGGCTTATAGACCTCTCCGAAAAACTCTTGAATCAAGTACCGGGCGACACGGGTTCCCGCATCAATCGCCGTTAAAATAAACACCGCTTCAAACATAATGACGAATTGAAAAAAGTATGAAGCCAAATGACTGAAAAACGGAATCTCCGTAAAGATATATGTCATTCCGACGGCAAGCGTAACAGCGCCGCCCGTCCTTCCTTCCAGACTGAGCCCGATTTCTTTGCTCAATTCAGGCAGATGGACGACATTCATCCCGAGGGCGCGGAATATTTCAGGCGTGCTGTTAATAGCAAAATAGTCGGCGGGCTCAAGAGCGGCAGCTGCAATGAGCGCCATAATTCCGACGAGACATTCCACAAGCATCGCTCCGAAAGCAACCGGTTTTATATCACTCCATTTATCCAGCATTTTCGGCGTTGTGCCGGAACCGACAAATGCATGAAAGCCCGAAATGGCGCCGCAGGCAATCGTTATTGAAATAAACGGCCAGACAGGACCCGCGATCACCGGCCCTCCGCCTTGAATAAACTCCGTTACGGCCGGGAATTTAATGGCGGGATTGACGAAAAAGACGCCTGCGATCAAAGCGGCAAAAACCCCGATTTTCATAAAACTGCTTAAATAGTCACGCGGAGCCAGCAACAGCCAAACCGGAAGCGCCGCGGCGAAAAAACGCATAGACGGGAAGCGCCACTGCAAGCGTTTTCGCATCCAGTGTCAGCATGTCCCCGAGAGCCGTTGTCTGCAGCCGCGGCCCGATGACAACACCGGCCATTAACAAAAGAAACCCGACTGTTGATGCGAGTTTGAGATTGCCCGTTTTTTTATAGTAGAGGCCGACCCCCATCGCGATCGGAATCGTAATCCCCACCGCAAACGTTCCCCACGGGTTTTTCTCAAGCGCGTGCAGCACAACCATGGACAGCCCCGCCATCGTGATCGTAATGATAAACAGCATCGAAAGACCGGTGCAAAAGCCCGCCACCGGGCCGAGCTCTTCTTTGGCGACTTCAGAAAGCGTTTTCCCGTTTTTCCGCATTGATGCAAACAATACGACAATATCGTGCACGGCTCCCCCGATCACCGCCCCGATTAACAGCCATAAAAGCCCGGGCAGATAGCCGAACTGAGCTGCCAGAATCGGTCCCACAAGCGGGCCGGCAGCGGCGATTGCCGCGAAGTGGTGGCCGAATGATACCCACTTATTCGTCGGCACATAATCTTTCCCATCCTCAAGCACATGGGCCGGAGTCGGTGTCTGATCATTGATTTTTAATACTTTGACCATCATAAAGGTACCGTAAAGCCGATAGGCGATCGCCAAAATACATATAGACGCTATGACGATTGTAATCGCATTCATTTAATCCCAGCCCCTTTTCTCTTTTTCTAAATATTATCACAATTATCAGATAACAGGAGATGATTTTTGCGTAAAAAAAGCCGGCAGCGGCAGCCCGGCTTTTCGGAACATTATTTTCCTGATAAACGGATGACATTCCAGGACAGCGGAGTAAAATGTGATGTTATCCCTTCAGCGTTTGCCGAAGACGTTCCGTTGGAGTGAGGAATGACTTCTTTTCTGTTTTTTTGATTGGTCGCTTTCATATCCTGATGCTCCAGCACGATATGCTCAATGATGCGGTAATCTTCAAACCCTCTCAGTTTGATCTCCGTTTCCATCAGTTCCTTGCTTTTGTTGACGGCAAAAATGGTCAGTGCTTCATCCTCTTCATGGTAAACGGCCGCGGCATCAACATACGGCACATCCGTAAAGTCCGCCGAGTCGTATTTCGGGGAGGTGATCAGCAGCTTCATTGAAGCCCCTCTCCCGTAGACTGAGGCGTGCATGTAAGGGTAAAAGATCGGCTGCCTCCATGCTTCTCCGCCCTTTTCAGTCATGATAGGCGCAATCACGTTGACAAGCTGGGCGAGACAGGCGATCTTTAGTCTGTCCGCATGCTGCAGCATCGTAATCAGCAGTGAACCGATCAACAGCGCATCTTCAAAATTGTAGATGTCTTCGAGAATCGGCCGGGCCGTAATCCATGGCTCCACTTTTTTATCCGCTTCATTTGAGTGATACCACACATTCCATTCATCTAAAGAAAGGTGAATCGTTTTTTTGCTGCGTTTTTTCGCTTTCATATAATCACATACGGCTGTGACGGATTTAATAAAATGGTCTAAATCCATAGACTTCGCCAAATAGTTCTCAAGATCATTTTCATGGTTGCCGTAATACGTATGCAGTGAAATGTAATCCACATGCTCGTACGTATGCTCAAGCACCTCGGCCTCCCACTCGATGAAGGACGGCATGCCGCTGTTTGAGCTTCCGCAAGCCACCAATTCGATCGTCGGGTCCGTCCATTTCATCACCTTTGCTGTTTCAGCGGCGAGCCGTCCGTATTCATGCGCCGTTTTATGACCGATCTGCCAAGGGCCGTCCATCTCATTTCCTAAGCACCATGTTTTGATGCCGTAAGGTTTTTCATATCCGTGCGATTTTCGTAAGTCGCTCCAGTATGACCCTTCAGGATGGTTGCAGTATTCGACGAGGTTCCGGGCGGCATCGATCCCTCTCGTCCCGAGATTGACCGCCATATTCACTTCGGCGTTCACTTTTTTCGCCCACGTTAAAAATTCATTCGTCCCCACTTCGTTCGTTTCTGTCGTCTGCCATGCCAAATCAAGCCTCCGCGGGCGGTTCTTCACCGGCCCGACGCCGTCCTCCCAATTGTAGCCTGAGAGAAAATTCCCTCCCGGATAGCGGATGAACGGCACTTGCAATTCCTTGATTAACTCCTGCACGTCTGTTCTGAAACCGTCCTTGTCGGCTTTTGGGTGCCCGGGCTCATAAATGCCTTCATACACCGCCCGGCCCATATGTTCTATAAATGATCCGTACATCCGTTTGTCCACTTCACCGATGATATATTCTTTATCTGCTGTAATCCCCGCTTTTTTCATTACATTTCCTCCCTCTCTCTATCCCTTCACTCCGCCTACTGTGAGGCCGGAAATGAAGTATTTTTGGAAAAACAAGAATATGATGATCACCGGCAGTATCGCAAAAACGGACCCGGAAATCAGCATGTCATAGTTGTTGCCGTACGGACTCAGCAGCCCTGAAAGTCCGATTGGAAGCGTAAACATTTCTTTCGACCGAAGCACGATCAGCGGCCATAAAAAGTTATTCCAGCTGTTTAAAGATTGAAGAATGATCATTGCTCCGAATGCCGGTTTCATGAGCGGCGCCATAATTCTGAAAAAAATGCCGAATTCGGTGCAGCCGTCCATTCTCGCTGAATCAAGCAGATCCTTCGGCAGTCCGAGCGCATATTGCCGGAAAAAGAACACGGCGACAGGCGACACAATAAACGGCAGAATCACCCCCGTATAAGAATCGATCAAATGAAGACCCACCGTCAATTTGAACAACGGAAGCATCATCACTTCAAGAGGCACCATCATAATGATCAGCACAAGAACGAAAATAATATTTCTGCCTTTAAACTCGTAGACACCGAGTCCGTAGCCGATCAAAGAGGAAAAAAACAGCGTGAGAACCGTGGTGAGGACGCCGAGCAGCAGGCTGTTAAAAAACCATTTGAAATAAATGCTCCCCCCGTTGAACAAATAGGTGTAGTTATCAAGGCTCATCACATCCGGATCAAGACGCAGATTCAGCCCGATGCGCATCAGCTCAGATGACGGCTTTAAAGAACCGAGCAATAGACAGATCATCGGAAAGATATACAGCAGGCTCAGCATGATAAAAAACAAGGTAAACGCGACTCTGTACACGGAAAACATGTGATTGTTACGCAACGCTTATCCCTCCCCTTTAAACGAACCGGACAGTTTCAGTGAAACAAGGCTGACTAGTAAGATGACAAGCAAAAGCACAATTCCGATTGCGGCCCCGTACCCCATTTCGTTGTATGCAAGCCCCTGCTGATATAAATAACCGACAAGCGTGAGGCCGATATTGCCCGGGGAATTATTCTGCCAAAGCACATAGCTTTCCTCAAACATTCTGAAACCGCCGATAATACTGATCGTTAACACATAAACGGACACCGGCTTTAAAAATGGAAGGGTGATATGCCGGAACTTTTTCCACGTACTTGCCCCGTCAATTTCAGCCGCCTCATACAATTCTTTCGGCACGTTTTGCAATCCGGCCAGAAAGTAAAGAATGTTAATGCCCATCCACCTCCATGACGCAAGCAGCACCATTAAAAACATGCCGGTACCTTTGTTGTTGAGCCAGTTTTGGGGTGATGCGCCAAGCTTCATCATCAGCTCGTTTGCAAGCGACGTATTCATTTCTCCGAACATCAGCCGGAAAATAATCCCCGCTACGATCGTCGATGTTAAAGCCGGTACAAACAGAGCCGATTTAAACACATTTCTGAACCTGACGAGCTTCGAATTCAGAATCACCGCCAAAAGAAGCGGCACCGGAATCAGCACGATCAGCGTCCAGAAAGTATATTCCAATGTGTTAAATAATGCCGTATAAAAGGTTGGATTAAGAAGAGCGGTATAATTGGAAAACCCGACAAATGTCATTTCTCCCGGCAGTATCCGCTGAAAGCTCATGATAAACACGCTGATGATCGGATACAAAAAGAAAACGAGAAACGAAATGATAAATGGCGCCGTAAAAAGATAAGGCGCCGCTTTTTTTGAATACAGCACATTGCGCCGGCGCGGCTTCTTCCGGACTGCAGAAACGGTTTGCGCTGTCTCTGTCTTTACAGGTCTCATAAAAGCTCCCCCGCTTTCACTGTTAAATAGGGCGGCTTCTCCTATTTTTCCAATTGCTCTGCCGCCTCGTCCAAGGCTTCCTCAGGTGTTTTTTCCTGCGTCTTCAGCGCATCGAACAGCACCTGTCTGACAACGAGATCAGCCGCTTTAGAGAAGTCTTCATGCAGATAAATCGGATTGATCTCATCTTTTATTTCAAGAAGCGAGGAAAAAATTGACGTACCGTTCCGGAAGAAATCCGTGTACTTGTTTTTCTCCTTCAATTCTTTTGAATCCCACACGTCCCAGCGGAGCGGGTCAAAGCCGAGCACCGTCCACAGCTTTATGTTCCCTTCCTTTGAACCTTTCGCAAATCCGAGAAATTCTTTCGCGAGCTCCAGATGTTCAGCCTGCTTCGGCACGACGGTGGCTGTTCCGCCTAAACCCGCTGATCTGTCACCGCCTTCTTTCCAGGCCGGCATAGGGTAAATCGCCATTTTTCCTTTTAAATCAGGCATATAATCGATAAACCGTCCCATGTACCAAATGGGCATCAGCACGGAGGCTGCCCCGCCCTGATTCATAAAACCGTAGTATTCTTCGCTGTGATGGCCGCCGCCGGGAGCCGGCAGAAGGGTTTTATCATTTACCATGTCTTTTACATCATTCAGTGTATCTGTATTCGTCTTGCTGTTCAGAATCAATTTTCCGTTTTTGCTGTAGTAGCCTGACCCTTGCTGCGAAATCATGGATAGGAATGTGGCGGAGTCGTTTGTTTCAACCGTTCCCATCGGTTTCCCAGCGGCTTCACGCACTTTTTTCCCTGCCCGCCGGTAATCTTCCCATGTCTTAATGGAGGCGGGATCAACGCCCGCTTTTTTCATGATATCCATGTTGTAAAACATGACGGTCGTCCCCACATGTGTATCAAGGCCGTACAATTTTCCGTTTTTGCTGTATAAGGCCAGACGCGCTTCCACAAACTTATCGCGGTCTTTTTCAATCAGCGGCGTCAGATCGGCAAGCGGGATATCCTTCCCCTTCAGAAAGTTCGAGAACCGGCTTAATTCCACGTCGGCTATATCGGGAAGCCCCTCACCCGCGATCAGCGAAACCGATAAATTATCATGCATTTGTCCATAAGGATAAACAACGGTATTCAGCTTGATTTTGCGATCCGGATACTTCTGATTCCATTCTTTGACCATTTCCTGATAAAACTGTTCGTGCAGACCGTTAAACGTCCAAAACGTCAGCTCCGTTTCTCCCGGCCGGCCGGCAGTCCGTTCTTGTGAACAGCCGGCGGTAAACAAGAAGAGCATCATCAGCACCAAACATACAGCGGTTGTTTTTTCATGTCATTACCCCTTCCACTTTAGGCCGTGCGGCTATTGATGCAAATGATGTGCAAAGAGCGCTGCATTTTCATTTATGATGGTTAAACCGGTATAACGGTCTCGCAGTGTGTGCGCATGCTTAAGCGCATCGCTGACAAGGTCCTTTTTTACACCGATCTCATCGAAACAGGCGGGACCTCCCGCAGATGCGAGCCACCCGGCAATTGTTTTGCCGTCGGGAAGCCCTTCATATGCGGACTGAATCGCCTCGCGAAAGTGCGGCGGCAGTTCAGCAAGCTTTTCGTGACAAGCCAGTTCTTTGTAAATATCACTCAGCACCGCGCACGCACAGCCGACCTTCGCACCGTGGAGAATCGGAGGCTGTTTTGCCTTCAGCATTTCCATCTCAATCCAATGCGAGATGTGATGCTCTCCTCCTGAGGCGGGGCGGGAGTGGTCAAGCGCAAGCATGACAAGACCCGAAACGATCAGCGCTTCCATCAGAACCTGAATGCCGGCCTCCGTTCCCATGGCAATGTCAGCGCGGTGATCAATGCACTGCCAAAGCGCGTCTTTCACAAGCTTCGCCCCGGCTTCTGAGTACGGCTCACCCGCAAGACTGCGGGAAATCTCCCAATCTGCCAGCGATGTTATTTTGCCGAGCATGTCTCCGAAGCCCGCAGCTGTCATTGAACGGGGCGCATCTTTTAATACATTCGTATCGGCAAATAAGGCGATGGGCGCTTTCGTTTGGATCGTCGTTTTGATTCCATTTAATATGAGCGGCGCTCCCGCCGATGTAAAACCGTCGACTGACGGAGCGGTGGGGAATGAGATAAACGGCAAACCGCGCTGATAAGCGGCAAACCGCGTAATGTCGTGAATCGTTCCTGAACCAGCCGCAATGATGACATCCGTCTCTTCCGCGAGATTGATCAGCGTATAGACCAATGTCCTCTCATCAGCCGCGGCGGCCCCGGCTTCATGCTCCGGAATGATGACTTTTGATGCTTTGATTCCGCCTGCCCTTAATTCGTCCGCAAGCAGACGTCCCGCCGCCTCGTACGTGTTCCGGTCACAGACGAGGACCGGATGATTCCAGCATTTTTTTTGCAGAAATCTGAGAAGCTCTTCTTTTGCATTCGCCCCGATCACGATATCTTCTATTTGAATCGGTGAGCAGCTGGCCCCTTCCTTGTTAAACTCGGATTGAATGTCCTCAGGAGAACGTTTCATAAAAGGATTCCCTCCTTCGCTAATTCTGTCAGGTCTTTAATAGAATCAAGGACGATGTCAGGTTCATATAGACGGGGCTCCCCAAGTTTGGCCGACCCCGTCAGAACCAATATGCTTTTCATTCCGTACAGTCTGCCCATTGCGATATCAGATTCGAGGCTGTCTCCGATAATGGCGCATTCCTCAGGGGGAAGTCCGAGCGCTTCACATGCCGCCTCAGCCATCAGCCAAGACGGTTTGCCGATGACAAGCTCCGTTTTTGCTCCGGCGGATGCTTCAATGGCCCCGATCATTCCCGCGACGTCCATGGCATGGCCGCCTTCATTCGGAAAGGAGCGGTCCCGGTTCGTGGTGATGATGCGCGCGCCGGAGGAAGCCGCCTTAAAAGCGAGATTCAGATCCTCATAGGTGACGGTTTCATGCAGGGAGATGACAAGCCAGTCTGCCGCCTGCGGGTTTTGCGCCAGGGCGACACCCGCTAAAGCGAGTTCATCAGTCAGCCCTTTTTCCCCTAACACCCACGCCTTTGACAAAGGATAATGCTTCTTTAAAAATGATGCCGTCACACTGGAGGACAGCACGATGCTCCGTTCATCCGTGCGGATACCGGCACCCAGCAGTTTCTTTCGGCACATTGCTCTTGATAGATTGCCGCGGTTGCTTAAAAAGACAACGGCTTTGCCCAGTGACTGAAGGGTATGAACGGCTTCTTTTGCGCCGTCAATCAGCTCCCGCCCCCTGAATACGGTTCCGTCTAAATCAATCAGAAACCCGGCTGCGTCAAGTTTGGCCATAATAAGCATTCGCCCCGTGTTTTCTGTAAAAATGCTTATCATGCAGCACTCTGTCGATCGGACTGAGCTGTTTGTTCAGCATAAGCGAATGGTAGGCCATTTCCGCTACCGTTTCGAGCACAACGGCGTTATGCAGGGCATTCAGCGCGTCCGTTCCCCAGCAGAACGGGCCGTGGCTGTGGACGAGGACACCCGGGTTTTGTTCATATGGTTCGTTTTGAAAGGTTTCGGCTATAACTTTGCCTGTATGATATTCGTAATCTTTCACAATTTCTTCTTCATACATTTCCCTCGTGCAGGGTATAGCGCTTTCAAAGTAATCCGCGTGAGTCGTTCCGAGAGCGGGTATGTCTCTTCCGGACTGCGCCCAGCTCGTCGCCCAGCGGGAGTGCGTATGAACGATTCCGCCGATAGCCGGAAACGCTTTATACAGATAAAGATGGGTCGGCGTGTCAGAAGACGGTTTCAGCGAGCCTTCGAGAATGTCTCCGTCCTCATTCAGGACGACCAGTTTGTCAGCGGTCAGCTCACTGTAATCGACACCGCTCGGTTTAATGACGATTCTCCCGCTCTCTCTGTCAATGCCGCTGACATTCCCCCATGTAAACGTGACAAGGTTATGTTCCTCAAGCTTCAGATTGGCGGCGAGCACTTCTTCTTTTAACGCTTCAAGCATGGCGGCTCCCTCCTTTCGCAAAATCACGGTTTTTAATGGCTTTCAGGCGTTTCATGACATTGTTTTCTTTGCCGAAGTAGTGTACGAGCTCTTTATATTCAGCATATAAGCTGTCATAAATCTCAACTCTTTCCCGGTTCGGGGCATAAAAGCCGTCTTTTAATTTCCCCATATGCGCACATGCTTCAGCAATATTGGAGAAACCCCCGTTTTCCCGTCCCGCGGCGAGCGCTCCGAAAATCGCGGAGCCGAGTGCAGGCGCCTGCGGAGACCCGGATAATTGAATGTCCATATTTGTGACGTCTGCATAAATCTGCATGACAAACGGATTTTTTTCGGCGATTCCTCCGGCTGCGTAAAGCTCCTCGACCGGAACGCCGTTTTCCCGAAACGTTTCGATAATCATCCTCGTTCCGAACGCCGTCGCTTCAACCAATGCCCTGTAGATTTCTTCCGGCTTCGTGTGCAGCGTCATGCCGAGCATCATGCCCGTCAAATCGGCGTCCACCAAGGTTGACCGGTTTCCGTTCCACCAGTCAAGCGCGAGAAGGCCGCTTTCCCCCGGAACAAGTTCAGCTGCTTTTTTGCTGAGCAGCTCGTGGATGTCTATTTGTTTATCCTCAGCTTCCTTCTCATAGTCTCTCGGAACGCACGTTTTGACGAACCATTCAAAGTGGTCGCCGACACAGGACTGCCCCGCTTCATATCCCGCATATCCGGGCAAGATGCCGTTATTGACGACCCCGCACATACCGGGGACGATATGTTCTTCCTCGCCGAGCAGCACATGGCAGGTAGACGTTCCCATGATCATCAGCATTTTCCCCGGCTCTGTAATACCGACCGCGGGCACTGACACGTGAGCGTCGACATTGGCGACGGCAACGGCCGTCCCCGGCAGAAGCCCGGTCAGCTCCGCCATTTTTTCGGTCAAACCTCCTGCTTTTTCCCCGACTGAATAAATCGCGCCGCTTAATTTATCCTTTGTAATCGTTTTCATTAATGGGTTGAGCTTTTCGAAAAAATGATCCGGCGGATACCCCGTCTCCTCATTCCAGATTGCTTTGTAGCCGGCCGTGCAGTTGCTTCGCTTCAATGAACCGCACAATTGATAGACGATCCAGTCTGCCGCTTCCACAATCCGATCTGCCGCCTTGTATATATGCGGCGCTTCTTCCGCGATTTGCATGATTTTCGGGATCATCCATTCAGAAGAAATTTTACCGCCGTATCTTTTAAGGAATGTTTCTTTTGTGTCTTCGGCAATCGTGTTCAAACGGTCTGCATGTTTTTGAGCCGCATGATGCTTCCACAGCTTCACATAACTGTGGGGCTCCCGTTCAAATTCCGGCAGCATACAAAGCGGCTGCCCCGCGCCGTCTATCGGCAAAATCGTGCAGGCGGTAAAATCAATTCCTATGCCGATCACGTCTTTTGGATCAGCGCCCGCCTGCTCAAGCAGATTCGGAATCGCCGTTTCCAGAACTTCGATATAATCGGCAGGATGCTGAAGCGCCCAGTCCCGAGGGAGTTTTTCACCCGTCTTCGGCAGCGTGCGGTCGATGACGGCATGAGTGTATTCTTTTACCGCAGACGCGATTTCTTCGCCCGTGCGGACATTGACAAGCACCGCCCGGCCGGACAATGTGCCGAAATCAACACCAATCGTATACGCCATATCAATTCCCTCCCAGCCGGTATAATACGTCATTCCATTTCAGCTCTTTTTTCAGCTCATGTATTTCGGTATTGCGGGAAATAAAGATGCTTTCAATGCCTGCCATCTCAGCCCAGTCAAGCATCTGTTCAGCCGTAAGCCGGAAAGACATACAGGTATGGTGGGCGCCCCCCGCCAAAATCCATGCTTCCGCAGCTGTTTTCAGTGATGGCTCCGGCTTCCACAGCACCCGCGCCACAGGGAGATTCGGCATATCATGATCAATTTCCCTGCCTTCCGCTTCATTCAGAATGAGACGGAATCGCCCGCCGATATCAATGATGCTGGCGATGATGGCTGAACCGCCGATTCCGTTAAAGACCAGCCGGGCCGGATCTTCCTTCCCTCCGATTGAGAGAGGATGGACTTCGATTTTCGGCTGATCAAGAGCGATCGTCGGACATACTTCAAGCATATGTGATCCGAGAATCATCGCATGACCCGGTTCAAAATGGTACGTATAATCTTCCATGAAGGAGGTTTGTTCTCCGTCCGCCATTATTTTCATCATTCGCACAAGGGCAGCCGTTTTCCAATCGCCTTCGCCGGCAAATCCGTACCCTTTTTCCATGAGACGCTGAACGGCAAGACCCGGAAGCTGCTTCATTCCGTGCAAAACTTCAAAGGAGGTCGAAAACGCTGTATATTCGCCCCGTTCGAGAAAGGCCGTTAATCCGAGTTCAATTTTCGCCTGTTCTTTAATGGAAGCAACTTTTGCTTCATCCCGCTTCGTTTCGTCGCTGATGACATACAATTTGTCGTATTCCTCATAAAGCGCCTCAATTTCTGCGTCAGTGACGTTGTTCATCACCTCGGTAAGATCGCCGATTCCGTACCCGTCAACCTGCCAGCCGAATTGGATGTGGGCGCCGACTTTGTCTCCGTCAGTAACCGCCACATTCCGCATATTGTCGCCGAACCGGGCTACTTTAATATTCCTGCTTTCATTCCAAGCGGCAGCCGTGTTCATCCATTGCGAAATGTCATGTTTGACTTCCTCATCATCCCAATAGCCTGCGATGACTTTTCTCGTCTGCCCCATTCTTGACTGGATATATCCGTATTCCCGGTCTCCGTGAGCGGATTGGTTGCTGTTCATAAAGTCCATATCAATCGTTTCCCACGGGATGTCGCGGTGATATTGGGTATGCAGATGAAGCATCGGCTTTTGAAAAGCGGAAAGACCTTCAATCCACATTTTCGCAGGGGAAAATGTATGCATCCATGTCACGACCCCGGCACAGTTTTCTTGATACTGCGCTTCCCGCAAAACCTCTCTGATCGTTTCAGATGACGTGACAACCGGTTTATGCCTGATCTTGTATCTTGATGACACCCCGCTGAGACCATCACATATTCCCTTTGCGTGTTTATCGACAAGCTGCAGCGTTTCCTCTCCGTATAAGTGCTGGCTTCCCGTTACAAACCAAAATTCATATTCTTTGTTCTGAAGCACATTCATTTCCCCTTCCCATCAAAATAAAGCGCTTGCATTTTTAAATAAATATACGTACGAATATAAATAATAAAACTTTTATTCTTTTATTTGTACGAACAACTTCATTATAGTTAAGGAGGAATCAAACTGTCAATCTTTTATTGCAAGTAAAAAAGCCGGACACACATGCCCGGCTGATCAATTAATAGGAAGGCCAGCCTGAACTCCAATCGATATCATTGATGAGCATCTTCGGAATTCCGCTGTTTTCGGCATCATACGCATGACGCACTAAAATATTCCCGTTCACAATGTCCTGACCGCCCGGGCCTTTCCAGCGGTCATTGCCGGAATCAAGAATCGTCCCTCCGCCTTCAGACATGCTTTTCCCGCTTTTATCGAGATATGGGCCGGTGATGCTTTTGGATCTTCCATAAGCGATTTTGTACGTACTATTCACGCCTGAACAGCATTTATCAAACGACACCATTAAGTAATAGTAGCCGTTCTGGTAGGTGATGGCCGGCGCTTCCAAAGCTCCGCCGTTATTCGGCCTGGCAGCGATGGAATAAAGTGATCCCGTCGGTTTCATTGTATTTTTATCAAGCTTTGTCAGCTTAATGCCGCTCCAAAAAGAACCGAAGGCAAGCCAAGGGTTTCCGTCTTTATCAATTGTCAGCTCCGGATCAATTGCATTGTAGTTATTGGCGCTTGTCGAACGGATGACAAGCCCTTCGTCCTTCCAGTTTCCCGAACTGAGGCTTGTAGATGATGCAAGACCGATCGCGGAGGTATTTTTGCCGAATGAAGAAACGGCATAATACAGCCAATACTTTCCGTTAAAATATTGAACATCGGGGGCCCATTGATTCAGCCCGTAATTCGGCACATAATTGCCCCACCATGACAGCGGGGAAGTAAAGATTGATTTCTGAACGGTCCATACGCCGCCGCTGCCCGCCTTTAAGACGCGAAGCCCCCTCTCCCCTTCCAAACCGGTTCCGAAAGCGTACCACGTGTTTCCTTCCTTCGCGATTGTCGGATCATGAAGCAATTCATTTGATGCCCCCCAAAACGCGGCAGATGCCGGAGATGAAGACATCAGAAGCAGACCGGCTGTAACGGCTGCGCATGAAAAGCGGATCATGCGTCTGAATCTGTTTTTCATTTGTAAACCTCCCTTTTTAAAGCGCTTTCAAAAACATGTTGTCAGATTTTTCTATGTCTTCTCTTATTGTAGACGCACGGCTCATATTTGTACAGACAAAAAAAGAATCTGCTTAAAAAAGCAGATTCTTCCGTATCTTTATTGATAAGTAATACGGTCAACCGTTTCCCGGTCTAATTTTTTAATCACTTCTGTGATCAATTTTACCGTATTCTCATAATCATCCCGATGCAAAATAGCGGCATGAGTGTGAATGTAGCGCGTCGCGATCGTAATGGACAGCGCCGGCACTCCGTTTGCGGTTAAATGAATGGAACCTGAATCCGTGCCCCCTCCGGCAATGGAATCGAATTGATACGGAATTCCCGCTTCTTCCGCCGTGTTCACGACAAGGTCGCGCAGCCCTTTGTGAGATACCATTGACGCGTCATACAGAATAATTTGCGGCCCTTCACCGATTTTGCTTTGCGCCTCTTTCTCAGAAATTCCCGGTGTATCTCCGGCAATTCCGACATCCACACCGAACGCGATATCAGGCTGGATCGTATGTGCCGCTGTTTTCGCCCCGCGCAGCCCGACTTCTTCTTGAACCGTTCCGACCCCGTATACTTCATTCGGGTGATCACTGTTTTTCAGATTTTTTAATACATCGATGGCAATCGCACAGCCGATACGGTTGTCCCATGCTTTCGCCAATAAATGCTTTTCATTGTTCATCACTGTAAATTCAAAATACGGCACAATCTGGTCACCCGGAAGAACGCCCCATTCCATTGCTTCTTCACGGCTGGACGCCCCGATATCGATGAACATCTCTTTAATATCGGCGGCTTTTTTTCTGGCGTCAGGAGGCAGAATGTGAGGCGGTTTCGAACCGATGATCCCCGTGATGTCCCCTTTTTTTGTCACGACGGTGACGCGCTGGGCCAGCATGACCTGAGACCACCAGCCGCCGACGGTTTGAAAGCGGAGAAAGCCTTTATCAGTGATTTGCGTCACCATAAAACCGACTTCGTCTAAATGCCCTGAGATCATGATTTTCGGACCGTTTTCTTTGCCGGTTTTTTTGGCGATTAAACTTCCCAGCCGGTCTGTTGTGACATCATCGGCAAATGGTTCTATGTATGATTTCATCACTTGTCTTACTTCTCTCTCATTTCCCGGTATCCCTTTTGCATCCGTTAACGCTTTCAGCATGGTGAGCGTTTCATCTAATTTTGTCATCAATAAACCTCCTTTTTTTCACTACCCTTCTTATTATACAAAACCAATGCTGAAGCATACGATTAATTCGCCTGAAAAACGGGTAAATGTTTTTATCTATTTCTTTAAAAAAATGAAACTTTTTGTTTTGTTTTTCGTATTACATCAGATCATGACAAAGGTGAGGAGGTGCCTTCACACATATGGCCATTACAGTATTGAGGATTGTCTTGCTTGCACTTCTTATTTATTTTATTTACATGTGCGTCAAATTTTACGCAAACCCGAAAAGAAGGCTCAGACTGGCGCAATCAAAAGAGAATTTTTATTTTATTGACGAACAGAAAAACACGCGAAAAAATCTCCAGCTTACTTATAAAGGAGTGCTCTTTGAAGGAGAAAAGCATATCCCTTCCAAAGATCATCCGCTGTTTATCCATACGATATTTGTATGGACCGAAAATCCGGAAAAGCTGAACCGCTTTTCTGCAGGTGATTTTGAAGAAGTCGAAAAAAAGGTATTGGAGCGGTACCCGAATTGCAAGATTGATTGGGACCAGCCCATCAAAAAAGCGAAAAAAGCAGGCGAGCGATAAGCTCTCCTGCTTTTTATTTTTATACATCAAATACATGAGCACAAGGGCGGCTTCAGTGAGAAAAAGCAGCGGCACCCCGTATAAAAAGGATTTGTGCTTCGTCTTATGCCTGAAGGTGCGCATGCCGATCCATACGCCGAGTGAGCCGAACATGGCGGCTGTGAGCCATATTCGTTTCTCTGATATTCTCCACCTGTGCGCCTTTGCTCTTCTTTTATCAGCGCCCATGATCCAAAAGCCGTATCCGTTTATCAATACGGCGTAAATGAAGAGAGCCATTGATTGTCACCCTTTACGTAAAAAAACCGCTCCCGGAAAGAGAGCGGCTTTTTCAACTTACTTGTCTAACTGAGCTTTAGCAGCATCAGCAAGCTGATTGAAAGCAGTAAGATCGTTTACAGCAAGATCAGCAAGCATTTTGCGGTTTACTTCGATGCCTGAAAGCTTAAGACCGTGCATTAAACGGCTGTAAGAAAGACCGTTCATACGTGCAGCAGCGTTGATACGAGTGATCCAAAGCTTACGGAAATCACGTTTTTTCTGACGGCGGTCACGGAATGCATAGTTTCCTGATTTCATGACCTGCTGGTTTGCTACTTTGTATAATGTATGTTTTGAACCGAAATAACCTTTTGCTAATTTAAGAACCTTTTTACGACGCTTACGTGTAACAGTTCCGCCTTTTACTCTTGGCATTAGATTTCCCTCCTAATTGTTCCTTGTCCGATTACTTGATGTTGGCAAGCTGTTGTTTGATGCGTTTGAAGTCTCCTGCGCTCACAATAGCACCCTTGCGAAGCTTACGCTTTTGCTTTTGGGATTTGTTGGCGAATAAGTGACTTGTGTATGCATGAGAACGTTTTAACTTCCCAGAACCTGTCTTTTTAAAACGTTTAGCAGATCCGCGGTGAGTTTTCATTTTTGGCATGGGATTTCCTCCTTATTGCTTTTCGTTTTTCGGCGCGAGCATTAAGAACATGCTGCGGCCGTCCATTTTTGGTTTTGTTTCGACTGTCGCAACTTCCGCACATGCTTCAGAGAAACGGTCCAATACGCGCTGGCCGATTTCTTTATGAGTGATTGCGCGCCCTTTAAAGCGGATAGAAGCTTTCACTTTATCGCCTTTTTCAAGGAATTTAATCGCATTGCGCAATTTCGTGTTAAAGTCATGCTCATCGATCGTCGGACTTAATCTAACTTCTTTTAAGTTAATGATTTTTTGATTTTTGCGTGCTTCTTTGTCCTTTTTCTGCTGCTCGAATCGGAACTTACCGTAGTCCATGATGCGGCAGACAGGCGGTTTTGCATTTGCTGCAACTAACACAAGGTCAAGATTTGCGCGGCCGGCGATTTCAAGTGCTTCCTGACGGGACTTGATGCCGAGCTGATCGCCATTTTGTCCGATCAGACGAACTTCACGTGCACGGATACCCTCATTAACCAATTGATCTTTGCTAATAATGAGCCACCTCCATAGTTTCTTCGAATTGATTCACAACGCTTTTTGACTGCATTCTGCAGGCAAACAAAAAGTGCGGGCATGACAACACACCCACACTACGAACATCTGCATAAATAAAAATGTACGGTCAACCTGCCAACTACATGAATGTGTCAATCAGGTGAGAAGCGGGTGCCTCTGCTTGTGATTTATATTCAATTCAATAACTATTCTACACAATACCGGATCATTAGTCAAGAATGACTTCTCCGGATCAACTTTTTCATTTTAACACGATGCCGGGGTGAGCGCAAGGAAAAATGTGAAATTTCGTTATATGCCGCCCGCGGGCGTGCCAACACAATAAAAAACCCGGGTCTATAACCCGGGTTTATCCTCCGATGAGCTGAACGAATACCGGAATGACCAGCACCGTCACCACTCCCACGACGACAACCGCGATACTTGCCATTGCCGCTTCTACTTCCCCCATCTCAATACCGACCGCAACACCGAGTGCGTGTCCTGATGTGCCGAGAGCCAGTCCTTTAGAGATTGGGTGCTTTACTTTAAACAGTTTTAAGAATAAAGCGCCAAGAGCATAGACGATAACGGCGTTGAAAATGACGGCGAAAGCGGTGATATCGGTGATGCCGCCGATCCCTTTTGACAGCGGAAGGGCAATTGCCGTTGTCGCCGCCTGCGGAAGCATGCTTTTCATAACGGCCGCGTCAAGATGAATGCCTTTTGCGATCAAATAGACAATCGTGACTGAGCAGATAGAGCCGACAATGATAGAAGACATGATCTGCCACCAGTATTTTTTCAGTTTGTCACGCTGTTTGTATAAAGGGATGGCAAAAGCGATCGTCGCGGGCTCCAGGAAGAATTTAATAATGTCTCCCCCGCTTTTATAATCTTCATATGAAAAACCGCCGAGCTTCAGAAAAAGGATTCCAAGCACCATCGCGACAAACAGCGGGGTGAAGAGGAAAAAGCCTCTCGTTTTTTAAATAAATACGTGCCGATGCCAAAGGCCGCAAGTGAAACGACAATACCGAAATATGGACTCATCCGATTTCCCTCCTAATGCTGCACAAGTTCTTTTTCCTGATTGGAACGGCGCACCGTTTGTTTTTCAGGAGCAGTCTTCTGACGTTTTTGGCTGACAGACAAGATCAGCTGAGAAAAAAAGGCCTGTCGCCCCTAACAGAATGATGGTGGCGAGTAAGATGACGAGTGCGATCTGCACGCCGTACTGCTGCATGACGCCAAGTGAATTCATCACGGAGATGCCCGACGGGACAAATAAAAATCCGATCAGTGACGTTAATGATGTTCCCAGCGTTTCTACTTGTTCAAGCTTAATCACTTTCAGGCATAAGAGGACAAATAATAACACCAAACCTACTACGGAAGCGGGTATAGGAATGGGAACAATCGCTGCAATCCCATTAGATATGAGCATAATTACGGCAAAAATAAATGCTTGTGTCAGAAATCCGTACACTTTTTTCGCACTCATTTTCTTCACCTCTTTCTCTTTGTTAGGTCCATTATAAAAGAGAAATCGCTTTTTAAAGCGCTTTCATAACAAACGGCTGAATATTCATTCTGAAATGCAAAAAACGGCTGCTG
This sequence comes from Paenibacillus lentimorbus NRRL B-30488, assembly GCF_000411595.1. Classification (NCBI taxonomy): domain Bacteria; kingdom Bacillati; phylum Bacillota; class Bacilli; order Caryophanales; family Paenibacillaceae; genus Paenibacillus; species Paenibacillus lentimorbus. The sequence continues at coordinate 55,196 of NZ_ANAT01000026.1, forward strand.
AAATGCAAAAGCCGCCTCATATAATATGAAGCAGCTTTTTTAAGTCCTTGGCGTATGTACGGCTGACGGGAATTTTAGAGCCGTCTTTTAAGATCAGATTGTAAGTCGAATTAAACCACGGATGAATTTCCGTAATATGCTCCGTATTCACGATGAACGCGCGGTGCACTCTCAAGAAACCCGTATCAGGCAGTTTTTTCTCAATGACCGCCAAAGTTTCATGAACGGAATAAGACGCGGCAAACGTTTTGACGGAAACGTGTCCGTCCTCCATGCCGGCGTAAATAATGTCCTTCGTATCTAAAATGACAATAGATTCACCGGCTGATACAGCCAGTTTATGCGCTCCGGCTGCGGACGGCTGCTCCGAGACGGCTCCTGCCCTGTCCAGCTTCACTCTTTTAAACTTTCTGATCGTCTGGCGCACTCTTTCTTCATCAAAAGGCTTCGTTAAATAATCGAGCGCGTCGACTTCAAAAGCTTTTAAAGCAAATTGGTCATACGCCGTCGCAAAAACGACGGCCGGCGGATTTTTCATGTTTTTCAGCCGTTTGGCAATGTCAAATCCGTTTTCTCCTGACAAATCAACGTCCAAAAACAGCAGATCCGGTTTTTGATCCATCATACTGTCAAAAGCGGATTCAATATTTTCAGCTTCGTTTATGTCACTTACTTCATTCGTCCGTTTCAGCAAATAAGCTAATTCATCTCTTGCCAGCATTTCATCATCAACGATTAACACCTTCAGCATGTTCTTCTCCTTTAGTCATCAGTTTCAAAGGCAGCTCAAATGATACGTCCGTACCTTTGCCGGCCTCACTTTCCAATCGCAGGGCTGCTTGTGGGCCGAACAGCCCGATCAGCCGCTGATTTAAATTGTAAAGCGCGGTTCCCGTCCCTTCTTTAGACGGGAGCGGACGGTTTCCGAGCACGGACAGCAATTCCGGATCAATTCCCCGCCCGTTATCTCCAACCCGCATTAAAACCGACTGACCGGCGGATACCACGCTGACATTGACTGCACAGCTGTCCTGCTTTCTTGAAAATGCATGACGAAGCGCATTTTCGACGAGAATCTGCAGCACAAAAGGAGGAATTTCGATGTCCTCCAAACCGCGTTCGATTTCAAGACTGATTTTATATTTCCCGGGAAAACGGGCCTGCTCCAATGATAAATACGCCTGCAGATGGTTCAGTTCTTTAGAAAGCGGGATGAGCAGCTGCCTTGCTCCCTGCAGATTGGAACGGAAATAGACGCTGAGCTGCAGCAGAAGCTTTCGGGTTTTTTCCACATCCGTACGGCAAAGTGCAGAAATCGTATTGATCGCATTAAACAGAAAATGCGGATTGACCTGTGCTTGAAGCGCCTTTATTTCTGCGTCTTTCAGCAATTTGCTCTGCAGTTCCGCCTCGCCGAGTTCAAGCTGAGTGGAAAACAGCATGGCGAGTCCTTCTGCAAGCTCTTCTTCAACCCGGCTTAAACCTGACGGGCTTTTAAAGTACATTTTCAGCGTCCCGATCGTTTTGCCGTTTGACGTCAGCGGCAATACAATCGCCGCATGCAGCGGACAGGGATCGTGCGTGCATTCAATTTCTTCCTTTGATGTCGCTTTCATAATATGACCCGTTTTAATGACGCGTTTTGACAATCCGGTGATCAGGCTTTCAGACGGAATATGATGGTCGGCACCCGCGCCGACGTGCGCCAAAATCTTTTCGTTATCCGTAAGCGATACCGCGTCCGTTCCTGTTTGCCTGTGAATGATGGCGGCGACGCTTTTGCATGAGCTTTCATTCAGCCCCTGGCGGAAAAACGGAAGCGTCTGATCGGCAATCATCAGCACCCTATGGGTTTCAAGGGCTCTCGCCCGTTCTTCCTTCCGGATAATCGACTGAATGATCGAAAGAAAATAAAAGTCCCTGACCCGTTTACCAATATCATCGGGATGCCGATGATGCTCACAAGCGTCCAAGCATCAGAAAACGGCTTGGCCATCAAGAGGATGAGCAGCATTTGCAGCGATTCCATTCCGAGTCCGACAAGCGCGGCCACACGCGGTGTCGGCATCGCATAGCGTTTTCTGAAATACCGTCCGATCCAGCCGGACAAAATGCCCGCTAAAACGGATGAGACGGCACAGCTGACTGCGGTCGCGCCGCCGAGTGATAAACGATGCAGGCCGGCCAGTATGCCGACGCCGATTCCCACATACGGGCCGCCTAAGAGTCCGCCGATTTCAACGCCCATAATTCTTGTATTGGCAATTGAACCGGACGGATTAATTTGAAACACCCAGTCATTATTCATGATTGTATTCCGCTGAATTTCTATTCCCGTATAGTTGCTGATGATACTGAACAGCGAGAAAATTGAAATCAGCACCGCTTTGCCTTTATAGCTCTCAGGCTGCTGGAGCGCCTGTCTGAACAATCTGGTATGAGCCAGAACAAATCCCAATATGACGATAATTCCGACTCTTTCCAGCATCATGATGATCAAATGCAGCATACTTTTCACCTGTTCTTTCAAATTGTATTTTATCACGTTTTAGAGCCTGAGACAGAATCTGACACAAACCTGCCTGTTTTTTTCAAATCATCTGAAAACATCTTTCACAGTCTATGTATCTATTGTAGAATAAACGGGAGCCTTGCGGCAGAGAGTTTCAGAATATAACAAAGAGGAGAAGATCATGAAAGCCGTATTTTTTGATTTGGACGATACACTGTTATGGGATGAAAAAAGCGTCAGAACAACATTCAGGGAAACATGTTTACAAGCGGAAAAAAAATATGGCCTTGACCCGCATACATTTGAAGAGGCGGTTCGGAAAGCGGCACGGGAATTGTATATGTCATACGAAACCTATCCTTATACGGTCATGATCGGCATTAATCCGTTTGAAGGATTGTGGGCGAATTTTTCCGAGCCGGTCAGCGAAGGATTTAAACAGCTGAATCGGATTGCGCCGGAATACAGACGAAACGCCTGGACGAACGGCTTAAAAAGCGTCGGTATAGACGATGCGGCTTACGGCGAATATTTGGCGGAGTTTTTCGCGGCGGAACGCAGACAGCGTCCGTATGTGTATGATGAAACGTTTGCGGTGCTTGATAAGCTGAAAGGTGTTTATGAATTGCTTCTGCTGACAAACGGCGATCCCAGCCTGCAGAAAGAAAAACTCGCCGGCGTTCCTGAGCTCGCGCCTTATTTTAATGAAATCGTCATCTCAGGCGCTTTCGGAAAAGGGAAACCCGATGCCTCCATATTCGAACATTGCCTCGGCCTCCTGAACCTGAAAAAAGAAGACGCCATGATGGTCGGAGATAACCTCAATACTGATATATTGGGAGCGAAACGGGCAGGCATTACGACAGTCTGGATAAACCGGACGCAAAAGAAAAATGATACGGACATTGCGCCTGATTACGTGATCAGCGATCTTCACGAGCTGTTTGCGATTATAGAGAAACAAAAAGAAAGATAATTTTATACGCTAAAAAACCCCATTCTGAATGAACGGGGTTTTTGTATTTCCGGTTATTTTTTCGCTTCGGCTACAGCCTTTTTCACAAAATCGTCTAATGAGACGGTTTCTGATTTCTGCTCGCCGTATTTCCGGACGTTTACCGCGCCGTTTTCCGCTTCTTGGTCACCGACCACAAGCATGTACGGGATTTTTTGCATTTGCGCTTCACGGATTTTATAGCCGATTTTTTCGTCCCGGCTGTCAAGCTCGACACGCAGGCCTTCGCGCTGCAGGCGCTCCTGCACTTTTTTCGCATAGTCAAGATGCACGGACGGTGATACAGGAATGACTTGGAATTGCACCGGCGCAAGCCATGTCGGAAGGGCGCCTTTGTGCTCTTCAATTAAGAAAGCAACGAAACGCTCCATCGTTGACACGACGCCGCGGTGAATAACGACAGGGCGGTGCTGTTTGCCGTCTTCTCCGACGTAAGTGAGATCAAAGCGTTCCGGAAGAAGGAAGTCAAGCTGTACAGTTGACAATGTCTCTTCTTTGCCGATCGCCGTTTTCACCTGCACGTCAAGCTTAGGGCCGTAAAACGCCGCTTCGCCTTCCGCTTCATAATAGTCGTGCCCCATCTCATCCATTGCCGCCTTCAGCATGGATTGCGCTTTGTTCCACATCTCATCATCATCAAAATATTTTTCCGTATCTTCAGGATTGCGGTAAGACAGGCGGAATGTGTAATCATTCAGGCCGAAGTCTTCGTATACGTCTTGAATCAAACGGACCGTGCGGATGAATTCTTCTTTAATCTGATCAGGGCGGACGAAAATGTGCGCGTCATTTAACGTCATGCCGCGTACGCGCTGAAGACCTGAAAGCGCCCCGGACATTTCATAACGATGCATCGTTCCGAGCTCTGCAATCCGGATCGGAAGCTCGCGGTAGCTGTGAATGTCCTGCTTGTAAATCATCATATGGTGAGGACAGTTCATCGGCCGGAGCACGAGTGTTTCATTGTCCATTTCCATCGGCGGGAACATTGTATCCTGATAATGATCCCAGTGCCCTGATGTTTCGTACAGGTCTTTGCTTCCGAGGACAGGCGTATAGACGTGCTCATAACCGAGGCTCAGCTCTTTATCCACAATGTAGCGCTCGATCACGCGGCGGATGGTCGCGCCTTTCGGCAGCCAGAGCGGCAGACCTTGTCCGACTTTTTGAGAGTTGGCAAACAATTTTAATTCTTTGCCCAGTTTTCGGTGGTCACGCTCTTTCGCTTCTTCAAGCATGCGCAAATGCTCTTTTAAGTCATTCTTTTTAAAGAAAGCCGTGCCGTAAATGCGCTGAAGCATTTGGTTTTTGCTGTCGCCGCGCCAGTATGCGCCCGCAAGGCTCAGCAGCTTAAATTCTTTAATTTTGCCTGTAGACGGCACGTGCACGCCGCGGCACAGGTCAAAAAATTCGCCCTGCTCATAAATAGAGACCGTTTCGTCTTCTGGAATCGCATCCAGCAGTTCAAGCTTCAGATTATCGCCGATTTCCGCAAACATGGCTTTTGCTTCATCACGGCTCACTTCTTTTCGGATGATCGGCAGATTTTCACCGATGATGCGTTTCATTTCTTTTTCAATCTTCGGAAGGTCATCCGGCGTCAGCGCCTGCTCCATTTCAACGTCATAATAGAACCCGTTTTCAATGACGGGGCCGACTCCGAATTTCACATCTTTATAAATGCGTTTAATCGCCTGGGCCAATAAATGCGCAGTGCTGTGCCGCATGATGTTCAAACCTTCTTCTGTGCCTTCTGTAATGATTTCTACGGCACCGTCCTCTTGAATCGGCGTTCTTAAATCAATTTCCTGTCCGTTCAGTTTTCCGGCTAAAGACTTTTTCTTTAATCCCGGACTGATGGATGCCGCGATATCTTCTGTTGTTGTTCCTTTCGGAAATTCCTTTACCGCTCCGTCCGGAAATGTGATGTTGATCATATCTGACATCTTCGTCACTCCTTTTTTTATGCAAATCAAAAACCCCGCCCCCTATGAAAGGGACGAGGTTAAATAAACGGAATCGTGGTTCCACCCTTTTTTCCGCGCGGCCGATTGTTTCGGCACCTGCGGCTCTAAACTCTGTAACGGGAGTTCCCGTCAGCTATTACTGGCGCTTATTCCGGCGTTCACAGCTGAAGTTCAAAGGCGGTAAAGACAATGATCCATTGCTGGAAAGCTTTCAGCCTGGGCTCTCCTCTCTTATAAAGCCGGTATCAATGCTTCATGTCCTTATCAATACGTGTAGCAATCATTAATCTTTTATGTATTATAAAATGTCTGTGAGAAAAATGCAACTCGGTTTTCCGTCTGATTTCGCACAGACAGCCCTGCCGCTTACGCAAGGCCGTCCGAGCGGCTATCCTTCCGTCTTCTCGGCTGCAAACGCGCCCAGCGGAAAAAGGCGCACCCTCTCCTGAAACACGTTTTGAATCGTTCTGGACATCATATGTTCCGGTTTGTCCGTATACAGTTCTACCGTCTCAGGCGCAATGGAGATCAGCGGCGCAAGGAGATGGGAATCTATATACATCGGGTGCTCCCGCACAAACCGTCTGTCTATGTATTTTTCTGTTCCCGTTCTGACACATAGCGCAGCTCCCACAGCGTAAAAGCCCGGTCATGTACGATGCGGACTTTCTTCATCCGCGGCGGATTGGATGTCACATAATCTCTCAGAGACTGGATAAAGTTTTGATATTCCTGTTCCATCCGGTATTCATCTATCGCAGCCTCCGCGTATTCTCTGAGCCTCTCATAATACCTGCCGAGCCGGAACGTCTGAAACGAACGCACGGAAAAACACCCGCATCAAGTGAAATCGTCCGGAGCGCATCTGAAATAAACTGTGTGCGCGGCTCTTTCTTCGGCTCAAACGGGTGATCCTCAAGCTCTCCTTCCATAATGCTGTGTGCAAGCTGAAGGATTTGCTGCTGTTCATCCTGATCGGTGAAGCAGTATGCGTCCTCAATAAGCGAAAGCATATGCTCGTCTTCTTTGCATTCCAAAAAAACCTGACAAGTATCGGCTCAATAAAGCGCTGAACGCAAAAAGCCGTTTCAGACCTTGCGATTCCGACTTTTTTTATGCCTTCACGGACAATAAAATGTCTCCGGTCGTCCGATTGCTGAATGAGATGTAAAAAAGCGGCGGTATCGTGGTCATCTTCAAAGATCACTTCAAGCATATTTGTCCCCCCTTACGGCATCTGTTACAAGTATATGGGGGATGTTTTTAAAATAGACGTAAAGGTTAGCTTTCACCGCCGAACAAATGACGCACCTTCTTTTTAAATATAACGGGAAGCGATAAAAATACGACGTAAAGACAGATCACGCAGAGTACGGTCAGCACATTGCCGGACATAAAGCTCGCGCCGAGCACATTCAGGACGATCGTCCCCGGAATGATGCCCGCTGCGGTCGCCAAAAAATACGTTACCGGCCTGACTTTCGATAGGCCTGCGGCATAGCTGATCACATCAAAGTTAACAGGCAGAATGCGCAAGATAAAAATATAAAAGAAGCCATTGGTTTTCATCTGCTTTTGAATGGCTTCCATTTTTCCATGACGGCTTTTCTCATTAAAGGCAAACAGCCCCGCCGCAAAAAAAGACGCGGCGGCAGCGCCCATTGAGCCCGCCAGCGTATACATGGTGCCGAAAAACGGGCCGAACGCCAATCCTCCGGCGACGGAAACGATTGATACGGGAAACAGCACAAAAGGCCTGACGATGGAAATTCCGATAAACACAAGCGGCGCAAAAACACCGAACGATAACACCCACAGCCGGATCTCCTTAGGCGACAGATTCAGATATTTTCGATTTGCCCACAGCAAAAGACCCGCTCCCGCCGCAGCCGCAGCCCAAGTGACAGCCTTCTTATTCCTCATTCCCTCAAATCCTTCCCATTGGACGCCGGCATCATGAACGGCGGCGGTTTTCCCCGCCAAGACGGACAGGCGAAGCCAAATATAAAATCCGCTCCATCAGTCTTGCCGCTTTTACTTCTTCCTTTTCTCCCCGCTGTGAATACGTAAAATGATGCTTCAGCTCGTCTGGTGAAAAATTAGACGAGAAGAAAGTGGGAAGCTGCTGGCTCATTCTGTGCTGAAGCACGGTGCCGATGACTTCATCCCTGACCCAGCTTGTCATTGATTCCGCTCCGATGTCATCAAGCATCAGTACGGGCGTCGTTTTCACCATATTCAGTTTCGCCTCCAACGACTGATCCTGGAGCGAGTTTTTCAGCTCTCTGACAAATTCGGGAACATATACGATCATTGATGAATACTCTTTTTCCGCCAGTTCGTTGGCAATGGCGGCTAAAATAAATGTCTTTCCGATTCCGAATTTTCCGTACAGATACAGGCCTTTGCCTTTTCCCGTTTCATTATAGCTCTTCAGAAAATCCGTCACATGCTGGAAAATGCCGAGTCTGCTCGGATCGGTAATGTCGATCTGCTGAAACGTCGCGCCGAGAAGATCCTGCTGGATATACATGCTCTTCATCAGGGACTTTTGCCTTTTCTGGCGGTCGAGCTTTCTCTTTTCCGGACATTCGTAATATTCAATATCAATGGAACGCCCGTTGATCACAAGCTTCGGATGGTAGCCTTCAAGCAGGCTGTTCGTCCGGCTGTCTTTCGAACAGAAGGCGCACTGTTTGCTTTGCTGAACGAATTCGTACAGTTTATTTAACCCTCTGTCAATCATGCTTTGATTGATTACATCTTTCTGTTCCTTCAAAAAAGCCTGGACGTCTTCGTCGGCCATGACTTGCTGCTGCATTCGTTCCAGGCGTTTTTGAAAGTCAGGTCTTTTCGTCACGCCTTCTAAGGATCGGCTGATCGGTTCCATTCAATATCACCCCGCTTCTCTGTCTCAATAGGCAGAGTATTTTTTCAGTTTTTTCATTTCTTCCATCATTTTTTCTTCTGTTCTTCAAGATCCTGTGCGGAAAGAGCCGGCTGTTCTTGTTTCTTCCCGGTTTCTTCTTCTTTCATCCAATCAGGGCGCTTTTCTTCCCGGACGGTTTTTTTGCCGCGCGCCGCGCCGTTTGTTTTGCCGTCCGCCCAATCAAGATATTGCCTGTGCTCTTCGATTGCGAGCTTCATTGCTTCCCGTACCGTTTTAACTTTCTTTCTGGCCCAGTGGGCGGCGATTTTTTGGATATAGTTTTTGGACAGCTTCATATCCGTTTTCAGCATGACATAATAAATCAGCACATTGGTGACGCCGGGCTCAAGCTTTTGTTCGAACATAATATCGGCGATGATCTGCAGGTCGGCTTTTGACGGCTCGGTCCCGTCCGCAATGTCCTGAAGAAGCTTTCTCGGTGATATGGTCTCAAGTTGTGCGATGAGTTCGCCGTTCAATGAATCGTCCTTTTCCGTCCGGTTTTCTCTCAAGGTGACAGGCTGTGTTTTATCAATCAGTTCCGGAAGCTTGCCGCTTCTTTCAATTTGGTACCAGTCGCTGGCCGCTTTCCTCAGCGCTTCGGCCGTTATCGTATCCTGTTCATTAATTGCGGTCATGACGACGTGCTGCATGGAGATAGGATCTATTCCGTATAAATATGAAAGCTTTTTAATGCTCTCCCGCACATCCTGTGTGATTGATTTGCGCGGTATCATCGTTTCTGATAACCCCGCCAAAAACAGCTCAAAATCAAACACTTCCTCCGTCACCGTATAGGAAGGCGCTTGTCCGACAGACGCCGTCTCATAGTCCTCGGGGAGCTTCATCGCCTCTTCCATATCAGGCGTCATTTTCCATTCACTCGGCTGAAAAGAGGCAAAAGCGTGATTAAACGGACGGGTAATTTCCCTTGCGCCCGCGCCGACGGAAGGGTGCGTGTAAAATTGTCTCAGCTGCTGGTATTTCGTTTTACCGACTCTGTTATAAAGAAAGACATTCAGCATGCCGTCTTCAAAAAAATCATTCGGCCTGAGCGGGGGCAGCAGCTCATAAATAAACATCCGCTCTTTTTGCTCGGACTCCCGGATATACACTTTCAGCAGCCCGATTCCTTCAAGCTTTCCCTGTTCATGATGAATCTTTTTTAAATTTGACTGCATCATGCCCATCAGCTGCCTGTGCGTGGATTCCGCTCCCCACAAGCGGTTCTGCTCCAGCTCCCCCCATAAGGTCATATAAAGGGAGAATGCAAAAGAACCGATCAGCGGCTGGTACAGATGTGTCAAAACCTGTCTGTCGACATCCTGAAGAAGCGAACGGCTTTTGACCGTATAAGGATCTACAGGCAATACGTCATTCCAATAGTCAGCCATGATTCTCAAACCTTCCGATATGTTTCTACTCTCATTTTACACCGTTTCTGCGATCTATCAAATGCCAATTTTGCTCATGAGAAAAGAGCCAGACACAATCTCTTAGCTCTCTCAGCGTTCTTTCTTTATTAAATCTTTCAATTCATCGATAAACACGTTTATATCCTTAAACTGCCGGTAGACGGAGGCAAAGCGGACATAAGACACCTCATCGATTTTCGCCAGGCGGTCCATTACCATTTCTCCGACAAGTTCGCTTTTGACTTCAGATACGCCTTGGTTTCTCAGCTCTTTTTCAATGTCAAAGCACATGTCTTCCAATGTTTTTAAAGGAACGGGCCTTTTTTCACAAGCTTTAATTAACCCGCGCAGCATTTTTTCACGGCTGAATTCTTCCCGGACGCCTTCTTTTTTCACGACGATCAGAGGCATCTCTTCAAACTTCTCAAATGTAGTGAAGCGGTAATGGCAGGCTTCGCATTCCCGCCTTCTGCGGATTGATTTCCCTTCGTCCGCAGGCCGTGAATCAAGTACGCGGGAACCGTTATGCTGGCATGAAGGACATTTCAAATTGGATCAGCTCCCATCTGTTTCGTTGCTGTAATGCGGTTCGCAAGCTTCCGGTAAATGCCCGCCAACGTTTCTAGGATGAGCCTATTTGTTGGGAGAGCCGATAGACCGGCCTTATCTTTTCTATTTTACAAAAAAATGCTTAAAGAAAAAGCAATGCTGTTTTTTTACATTAGAAAAGGAGCATCAGCTTCAAAGCGCGTAATGGCTTTTTCAGCTTAGCTCCCTTGTGTTTGCGTTTTGAAAATTACAGTACTTTCGCTTGTGCCTGTTTAATCTGTACAGGCCCCATTCCTCTCGGTATTTCAATGTTTTCTCTTGTATCTGCATGTAATGCGTCCGCAATGTAATCCGCAGCCACATTAGGATCCAGGTCTCCACAAGTATAAACATCAATGCTTGCATATCCGTGTTCAGGAAAACTGTGAATCGTTAAATGTGACTCAGAGATAATAACGACTCCGCTTACGCCTTGCGGTGCAAATTTGTGAAATGCGACCTCGCGCACCTCAGCTCCTGATTTCAAAGCAGCATTTACAAACGTTTTTTCAATAAAATCCATGTCATTGAGCTTATCAAAATCGCATCCCCACAGCTCGGAGATGACGTGACGCCCCATTGTTTCCATAATCATGGACCCCCCTTAACAAGAATTAAAAAAGTGAATTTCCGAGAACTGACCCGGCCATTTACCACGGGGGAAAGTTAGTCCGGAGAGGTCCTAACCCTTTAAGTAATTCCGAAGCAGTCACGAGCAAGAAGTTCACGAAAGATAGTATACTGTGTTTAAGTTTATTTTGCAAGGTGTGTTTTTTGCGAATATGCCGTTAAGGGTTTTTTCTAACAAATGTCCATGATCTTTAGTCTACACAGCTGACGGGTGTTTCATTCGCGCGGCGACGTGACGGATAAGATCAACGACCCGGCAGGAATATCCCCATTCATTGTCATACCAGGCGAGCACCTTTACTTTTCGGTCTTCCATCACCATCGTTGTCAGTCCGTCGATGATCGCAGAGTGTGAATTCGTATTATAATCCGAAGAAACGAGCGGCTCATCCGAATAATCAAGAATTCCGTACATCGACGTTTTTGCGGCTCTTTGGAAAGCGGCGTTCACTTGCTCGGCAGACACATCTGTTTTCAGATCGCAGACAAGGTCCACTAATGACACATTCGGAACGGGAACACGCAAAGCAAGACCGTGAAGTTTTCCTTTCAAATGAGGCAGCACGAGCGACAGCGCTTTGGCGGCGCCTGTAGAAGTCGGAATGATGGACTCTCCGCACGCTCTAGCCCTCCGCAGATCTTTATGCGGATTGTCGATATTTTTTTGATCATTCGTGTAAGCGTGAACAGTCGTCATCAGGCCGCTTTCAATCCCGAATTCCTGATCAAGCACTTTGACGACCGGCGCAAGGCAGTTTGTCGTGCAGGATGCATTTGAAATAATGACATGTTCATCGGGGTTGAACTGCTCTTCATTTACTCCCATGACAATGGTAACGTCTTCATTTTTGCCCGGAGCCGTTAAAATGACTTTTTTCGCCCCTGCTTCAATATGGCTCATCGCTTTTTCTTTTGAATTAAATTTCCCCGTTGCTTCTACAACGATGTCTATTCCGCATTCTTTCCACGGAAGCTCTCTCGGGTCCCGGCGATTGAACAGCATAATATGTTTTCCGTTGACAATCAGGCTGTCGTCAGCGGTCTCAACTTCTTGATCGTATTTGCCGTGAATTGTGTCATACTTTATCAAATGAGCAAGCGTTTCCGGGGGATAGCTTGCATTAATGGCTGTTATTTGAATTTGATCATCTTCCATTGCTTTTCTGAACACCATTCTTCCGATTCTTCCAAACCCGTTGATTGCTACTTTTACCTTCATGCTCAGGTCACCCCTTTTTAATATGCCACTCTAATTTACCTTTATTTATATATAGTATAACACATTAAAAGAAATCCGCCAGTACAACTTGATAAAAATCCACCCTTATACCGATCAATATGTTGTTCAATCGGTTTTTTGCATATAAAATGATCTTTCTTCCATAAAAAAAGCAGGATCAGCGTCTCAGGCTGCCTGCTTTTTTCTTATATTTGTCCCGGTTCTTTAAATTTGTCATTTAAAATGCTGTCCTCTAACACGGAAGACACCTCGCCGTACCGTTTAGCAATATGCATCGCGCCCCAGTCACACAGCGCATTTAAAATTCTTTCCAGACTGTGCCCGTATTCACTCAGCTCGTATTCCACTTTCGGCGGCACCTGATTGTACACGATCCGGTTGATGACGCCGTCAGCTTCCAGCTCCCGCAATTGCTGTGTCAGCATCTTCTGGGTGATGTCCGGCATAAGCCGCTTCAATTCGCTTGTCCGTTTTTTCCCGCGCATGAGGTGGCAGAGGATCACACACTTCCATTTTCCGCCGATCACTTCAAGCGCCGCCTCTACGGATATATTGTATTTTTTCTTCAGCAACGGTAATTCCTCCTCATCTATAGGAACTAAAAAGTGCCTATGGCACTTAAAAGTACGTTCTTTTCAATGACACTTCTATCAATCATAATGACATTTGCCGGCTGAAAAGGAATGTACTCTTATACTTATATCGTTTACCCGGCATCATTTCAACCATACATTATCGTTCAAGGAGGAAAATAGATGTCTTCACATCGCCAAAGCTATTTACCAGCGCTGCTGGCATTAGCCGTCAGCGCTTTTGCGATCGGCACAACCGAATTTATCAGCGTCGGACTGCTGCCGCTTATATCTCAAGATCTGCATATACCTGTGACAACGGCGGGACTTACCGTTTCCATGTATGCTCTGGGCGTGACATTCGGCGCGCCGGTTTTAACGTCTCTTACATCCGGCATGTCGCGGAAAACGCTGCTGCTCTGGGTAATGTTGATTTTTATCGCCGGAAATACACTCGCAGCGAGCGCTTCCTCAATCGGCGTCTTACTGGCGGCACGGGTCATTTCGGCTTTTTCCCACGGCATTTTCATGTCAATCGGGGCAACGATCGCCGCCAATATCGTGCCGGAGCATAAAAGAGCAAGCGCGATTTCCATTATGTTCACGGGGCTGACGGTGGCTACGGTGACCGGCGTTCCGTTCGGCACCTATCTCGGCCAGCAATTCGGATGGAGGATTGCCTTTGCCGTCATTGTGGCGGTAGGAATCATCGCATTCCTCACAAACGCGCTTCTCGTTCCGTCACATTTGCGAAAAGGGACGAAAACCGCATTTTCCGAGCAGGTCAAACTCATCACAAACGGCCGGTTATTGCTTTTATTTATTATTACGGCGTTAGGCTACGGCGGAACGTTTGTCGTGTTTACGTATTTATCTCCGCTTCTTCAGGAGGTAACCGGTTTTCAGAAAGAAACCGTCGCGGCCATCCTGCTCATTTACGGAATTGCGATTGCCATCGGAAACATGATTGGCGGCCGTTTATCAAACCGGAATCCGCTGAAAGCCTTGTTTTATATGTTCATTGTCCAGGCTGCTGTGCTGTTTGTCCTGACTTTTACCGCACCGTTTAAAACAGCCGGGCTGATCACCATTATTTTCATGGGGCTGTTGGCGTTTATGAATGTGCCGGGCCTTCAGGTATATGTCGTGATGCTGAGTGAACGTTTTGCGCCAAGCGCCGTTGATACAGCATCAGCCTTAAATATCGCGGCATTTAATGCCGGAATCGCGATCGGCTCGTTTGCCGGCGGAATCATTACAGACTCAATCGGAATCATTCATACCGCTTGGATCGGGGCGCTGATGGTGCTCAGCGCGGTCGTATTAACCGGATGGAGCCGGAAGCTTGAAAAGCGGGATCGCACTGCCATTGAAAGGAGGTGAGTTTTTCTTCAGCGCATTTTGATTTTTTCAACAGACAAATAATAGGAGGAATATACACATGACAACACATTTACAAGCAAAAGCAACATTGCATAACGGAGTAGAGATGCCTTGGTTCGGCATCGGAGTTTTCAAAGTAGAGGAAGGCGCGGAACTCGTCAACGCGGTGAAAACGGCATTGGTGCACGGCTATCGCAGCGTTGATACCGCCGCGATTTACGGAAATGAAGAAGGTGTCGGCGAAGGCATCCGCCAAGGGTTGCAAGAAGCGGGATTAAAACGTGAAGACATTTTTGTCACGTCAAAAGTATGGAATGCCGATTTAGGATATGAAGAAACGTTAAAAGCGTTTGACACAAGCTTAGAAAAACTCGGTTTAGATTATTTAGATTTATATTTGATCCATTGGCCTGTCGAAGGAAAGTACATCGATGCGTGGCGGGCGCTCGAAACCCTCTACCGGGATGGACGCATTAAGGCGATCGGGGTCAGCAATTTCCAAATTCACCATCTGAAACATCTCATGAAAGAAACGGAAATCAAGCCGATGATCAACCAGGTGGAGTACCACCCGCGCCTGACACAGAAAGAACTGCTTGCTTTCTGCACTGAACAAGGCATTCAGCTTGAAGCGTGGTCGCCATTGATGCAAGGGCAGCTGCTTGATCACCCCGTCTTACAGGAGATCGCTGAGAAATACGGCAAATCAGCCGCTCAAGTGATTTTGCGCTGGGATTTGCAAAACGGTGTCATCACCATTCCGAAATCAACTAAAAAACACCGTATTGAAGAAAATGCAAATGTCTTTGATTTCGAACTGTCAGCTGACGATATGAAGCGGATTGATGATCTGAACGAAAATCTCCGTGTCGGTCCGGACCCTGACAATTTTGATTTTTAACCAGAAAAACACCGTTCGGCTTTCCGAACGGTCTTTGTTTATGCCCAGCCGCTCAATACTTCCTCAAGCTGGTGCTTTGTATATTCAAGACTGCCGCTGTTATCAATGACGGCGTCAGCTTTTTTTGCTTTGTCCGCTAAAGGCATTTGCGACGTTATCCGGCTCATCGCTTCTTCTTCTGTCAGGGAATTCCGCTCCATCAGCCGTTTAAGCTGAATGTCTGCCGGTACGGTGACGACGAGCACCTTGCCGACAAGATAATCAAGCCCGCTTTCATACAAAAGCGGTATATCCAAAACGACGAACTGCTCTTTTCTCGCAACGGCTTCATCCCGCTGTTTCAGCATTTCCGCACGCACTGCCGGATGAACGATCTGATTCAGTTTCAGACGCTTCTGTTCGTCAGTGAAAACGATAGAACCGAGTTTTTTTCTGTCAATATCGCCATTTTCCAGCAGGATGTCTTTTCCGAATGCTTCCACAATTTGTCCGTAAGCCGGCATTCCTTTTTCCACCGCCTGTTTCGCGATGACATCCGCATCAATGACTGTTATTTTTTGTCGATCAGCATACGCGCTACCGTGCTTTTGCCGCTTGCGATGCCTCCCGTTAAACCGATGACCAAGCTCAAAAAGCCCACTCCTTCTTACATTTTCCAAATCCCGATGATAATCAGCAGGACTCCCGGCAAAAATGTCATTTTATCTATCCAATCCCATCTTGAGAGCAAATGCCCAGCGTTTATGCCGAGTGAAACAAACAGCGAGCTCATCACCCCGACAGTCACGCTCATCATAACCGGAGAAAAGCCGAGAATGGCCGCTCCCAGCCCGGCGCCAAACGCGTCAATGGATAAGGCGATACCGAGCAGAAGCGCCTCGACTCCGTTAATGGTTCCGGATCGATCAATATCGGCGCTGGTCGGTTTTTTCAAAATATGAATGACGATGCCGAGCGATTTCACTTCAAGATTAAGCAGCGTTTTTTCATGCAATAAGTAATCCGGCTCTTTAGCCGGTTTAAAAAATTGCCAGATGACCCATGCCCCGATTCCGATTAAGATCAGCCCGCCCAGTTTCTCCGTGACGGATACGGGAAAAATCTTTGTCAGAAAATGGCCGATCAGCATGGATATAAACATCACAGAGGCTGAACAGCAGGCGATCACGGCAATCGCTTTGAACGGGATTTTCATTTTTCTCAAACCGTACGTAAACCCGACTGAAAAACTGTCCAAGCTGACAGCAAAAGCCAAAAGCAGCAAAGAAACAATCTCCATATCCGTTTCTCCCTTTCTCTTGATCGGCAATTGTGGCATATGCCTATTGGGTGAATCACAATATATATATGGAGAAAGGTCATCAACTGTGTTAGAAAAAAGTCATTCTGCTGCCGCCTGCTTGAACAGCTTCAGTTTATGATTTTTTTTGGCAGCGGGCGCAAAAATGCGTCCCCCTTCCGCCGACCACGATTTTAGAAATCATCGTGCCGCACGTTTTGCACGGTTCATCCTTTTTGCCGTATACGTAATGTTTGAGCTGAAACATTCCGATTTCCCCTTGAGAATTGATATAAGACCGGACGGTGCTCCCGCCCGCGTCAATCGCTTCCTGAAGGGTGTCTTTAATTTCTGTATGAAGCGTTTTTATCTGCCCGTCAGACAGGCTGTTCGCTTTTGTCTCAGGGTGAATCCGCGCCCGGAATAAAGCTTCATCGACATAAATATTGCCGAGGCCGACGACCGCTTTTTGGTCGAGCAGGGCGGTTTTCACCGCGCGGTTCGTTTTTGCAAGTCGCTCTTTTAAATAAGCGGCGGTAAATGCTTCATCATCTGGTTCGGGCCCGAGCTGTGAAAGCGGTAATGCATTCCGTTCCTCTCCCGGCGCAAACAAATGCATCGTGCCGAATTTCCGGACATCCCGGTAGCGGAGCTGTGTTCCGTCCGTCATGTGAAACACGACGTGCACATGTTTATCGTCAGGCTCATCGGCCTGATGAAGACCGTATTTCCCCTCCATCCGCAGGTGGGACACCATGACATAATGATCCAGATGGAAAAGCAAAAACTTTCCCCTTCTTCCGATGGATCGGATCGTTTCTCCTGCAATTTGCCGCGCGAATTCCTCCGGCTCGGCGGGTTTTTTATGATATTCGGCCATCTGATATCCGCCGATTCAATCGTTTTCCCCTTCACAAGACCGGTCAGAGTGCGCCGGACCGTTTCAACTTCTGGTAATTCCGGCACAATCATCACTTCCTTTTTTCTGTTTATTTTGCATCGTACCAGGACGGCCCTGAAGCATAATCAGCCTTCAGCGGCACGTCTAATGCCAAAGCATGCTCCATCACTTCAGGAACCAGCTTTTCTAATATTTCAATTTCTTCCTTAGGCGCTTCAAAAATCAATTCATCGTGCACCTGAAGCAGCAGTCGCGCCTTCAGGTTTTTCTCTTTCAGCTCAGCTGCCATGTCAATCATGGCTTTTTTAATAATATCGGCGGCGCTTCCCTGAATCGGCGTATTCATGGCCGTCCGTTCCGCAAAGCTCCGCAGGTTGAAGTTGCGGCTGGTCAGCTCAGGGATATAGCGGCGGCGCTGCATAAGTGTCGTCACATATCCTTTTTGTTTCGCTTCCTGCACCGATTCTTCCATATATGCCTTGACACCCGGGAAGCTCTCCAAATAGCGGTCAATAAAAGCGCCCGCTTCTTTCCGGGTGATGCCGAGGTTTTGCGACAGCCCGTAATCACTGATGCCGTAAACGATCCCGAAATTGACGGCCTTTGCCTGGCGGCGCATCGCTTGTGTCACTTCATCTTCACTGACATGAAACACGTCCATGGCGGTTTTTGTGTGAATGTCCATGTCATTCGTAAATGCTTCGATCAGATTTTCATCTTTTGAAATATGCGCAAGCACCCTTAATTCAATTTGTGAATAATCAGCGGCGAAAATAAGCCAGTCCGGTTCGGACGGTACGAAAGCCTGACGGATTTTCCGCCCTTCCTCCAGCCGGATCGGAATATTTTGCAGGTTCGGATCCGTTGAGCTCAGGCGTCCGGTTTGCGTCAATGCCTGATTGAATCGTGTATGCACCTTATGAGAATCCTTGCGCGTGACTTTCAGCAGCCCTTCAATATAAGTCGATTGGAGTTTGCCGATTTGTCTGTATTGCAGAATGTACACGACGATATCATGTTTGTCGGCGAGCTTCTCAAGCACATCAGCTGAAGTGGAATAGCCTGTTTTGTTTTCTTTACTGGCGGCAGGCCGAGTTTTTCAAACAGAATGACGCCGAGCTGTTTTGGTGAATTGATGTTAAACGGCTCACCGGCGATGTCATGGATTTTTTCTTCATATTCTTTCAGTTTTGCCTTGAGCTCTTCTCCCATTCGCTTCAGTCTTTCAACATCCACTTTGACGCCCATTGATTCCATTTCTCCGAGAATTAGCGCAAGCGGGAGTTCAAGATCTTGATAAAGTTCAAGCTGATTATTTTCTTCCAAAGCGTCAAGCAGTTTGTCACGGAGGCTGTTAACGGCAGACGCTTTCCGCGCGAGATGATCGGCAAGCTCTTTTTCAGCCGGAACGGCGCGTTTTGCGCCTTTTCCGTATACCGCTTCATCTTTTGAAACGATATTCAGCCCGTATTCTTTCGCTACGCTCGCGACATCGTCGTACGAATTGCCCGGGTTTATAATATAGGCAGCAAGAAGCGCGTCAAATTCCGTTCCCTTCAGCTCAATTCCCTGCCAGCGCAAAGCGACGACGGAACGTTTGCTGTCGAACACCCATTTTTTCATTGATTCATCTTCAGCCCAAGATTTAAAAGCTTCAGACTGAATGGCGATTTCTTTCGGAATATAATAAAGACCTGTTTCATTCACGATGGCAAAGCCGAGGATCGGTTCTTCGTGATAGTTATCACCGATTTGTTCGACGACCAAAGCGGACGGCGAAACGAGCATATCTTCGGTGATTTCTTCTGCCGTTTCGACATTGATGTCTTCAAAATTTTCTTCCGCCGTTTCCCCGCTTTCTTCTCCGAGCCGCTCAAGAAGCGTATTAAAACCGAGGTCTTTAAAAATGGCAACAACTTGTTCACGGTCAAACCCTTGGTAATCTAAATCTTCGGGCTTGACTTCAATCGGCGCATTTGTCATAATCGTCGCCAGCTCTTTGCTCATCAGGGCTTGTTCCTTATATTCTTCAAGCTTTTCTTTTAATTTTTTTCCGCTGACTTCATCAATGGAATCAAGCAGTTTCTCAACCGAATGGAACTGCTTTAAGAGCTTAATCGCGGTTTTTTCTCCGACGCCGGGGACGCCCGGTATGTTATCGGATGAATCCCCCATTAATCCCTTCATATCAATGATCTGCAAAGGGGTCAGACCGTACTTTTCCTGCACGTGCTCCGGCGTGTAATCTTCTACGTCGGTAATGCCTTTTCTCGTAATGGCAACGGTCGTTTTCCCGGTTGCAAGCTGGGTTAAGTCCTTGTCCCCCGAAACGACCTTCACTTCGAAGCCGTCTTTTTCAGCAGATACGGCAAGCGTGCCGATAATATCGTCCGCTTCATATTCAGGAAGCTCGTAGCGGCTGATGTTGTAGGCATCAAGGAGCTCGCGGATGAACGGCATCTGTTCTGAAAGCTCCGGCGGCGTTTTTTGTCTTCCGCCTTTATATTCTTTAAACGTGCTGTGGCGGAAAGTGGTTTTTCCCGCATCAAAAGCCACCAGCATATGGGTCGGTTTTTCATCTTCCAGCATTTTCATTAAAATCATCGCAAACCCGTATACGGCATTTGTATGAATGCCTTTTTCATTGCTTAAAAGCGGCAATGCAAAAAACGCCCGGTACGCCAGACTGTTTCCGTCGACAAGCACTAATTTTTTTCGTTCCGTCATTCAATATCCTCCTAAGAGCAAAAGCTCGTCATTCCTCTGTTTTTTAATCTCACAGCTTCTCTTATTTTAACAAAGTTCAATTTGAAAGGAAAATGAGCGGACCCCGTGAAAACGCAAAAAAGGACGGGAACAAGAAAACGCGTTCCCGCCGTCAAAATTGGCTCCTTGGATGAAGGGGTTCTGTTATATCCTAACAAGATAGGTTTAACAGGTCATGAAGAAATTGTTAATCCTTTGTAAAGCTGATCACGCTGCCGGCGGCCGCTTCAGCGTCACAGTGAACACAGTTCCCTGTCCCGGCTCGCTTGTGACCTCGATTTTACCTTCATGGGCTTCTATTAAGTGCTTCACGATGGCGAGGCCGAGTCCGGTTCCTCCCGAGTTGCGGCTTCTGTCTTTATCCACGCGGTAGAATCTCTCAAATATCCGCGGGATCTCTTCCTTCTGAATGCCGATTCCCGTATCGGACACTTTGATATCGACAACGGTTTCTTTCACATGTACCGAAATTCCCACCGTCCCTTTTTCAGGCGTGTAGGTCAGGGCGTTGTTCGCCAGATTCAAAAATACCTGCTTCAGCCTGTGCGCATCACCCGTCACAAAAATCGGCTCTTCCGGGAGATCGAGCTGAAAGCTGATGCCTTTTTCCTCAGCCTTATGCTGCAAAAGCGCCTCAATTTCATGCAGAATTTTTGCAGCATCAAAGGACTCTACGCGCATCGTAAAGTTTTGCTGCTCCATCTTGGATAAATCCAATAAATCCTGCACGAGAGATTGGAGCCGCTCACTTTCTTTCAGAATGATAGACAGAAAGTCTGAAAGCGCCTTTTCGTCTTTCATCGCTCCGTCTAACAGTGTTTCCGTAAATCCTTTAATTGAGGTGATCGGTGTTTTCAGTTCATGGGAGACATTGGCGACGAAGTCCTTTCTCATCTGCTCCAATTTTTTAATTTCCGTCATATCGTGAAAAACGAGGACGATGCCCTTCCATTCATCGTCAGGGCCCATGATCGGAACGCCGTCAACTTCAAAGTAGCGCCGCTCAATGTTGATGGGAAGTCTGAGCAGCTGGCATTTTTTCGTCTCCGTCATAAAAATGTCTTCGACAAGCCGAATGATCTCCTCATGTTCAAACGCATCGTGGTAAAGGCGCCGAAGCAGACGTTCAGGCTTTGTATGAAACTGCTTCGTGTATGACCGGTTCACGAGATTGATAAAACCTCTCCCGTCTATTAAAATCAAACCGGATCCGATATTTTCAATGACAGTTAACAGACGATCGCGCTGCATATCCTGCGTTCTTGTCATTTCCATTAAATCGACCGCCAGGCTGTTCATCGCACGCCCGAGACGGTCCGACCGCCTTGCGTAACCGCTGTAGGAGCGGGCGTCATAATTCCCCTTGGACAGCTCCGTCGCCACCTTTGTCGCGGCGTCGATTGATTTTTTGTAACGGGACGTCATGTTTGTATAAAAGAAAACGATAATGATAAAAGCGGTACAAAGACTTGCTGCCAGCATGCCCCACATTTCTCCGGTAACGCTTGAACCGCCGTTGATCTCCGAGGAAACGAGTACATACCCCGCAATTTTCCCTGCGTCATTTTTTACAGCAGTGCCGCGGATGACTTTGCTTTTCGACTGTACGGCTTCCTCGCTTTTATTGTGAGAAATGAACTCCTTTACGGCTGAATCATCAGCACGACTGCCGGAATGATATACGGCGTCACCCTTCTCGTTGAGCACGGAGACGTTTATACCGAGGGTGCGGCCGGCGTCACGGATTACCGTTTCATTGCTTTTATTGCCGATTCGGCCGGTGTCAAGAAGGCCCGCTATGTATACCGATTCCTTTTTCAGCTGATCCGCCGTTCTTTCTTCAGCGGATGAAGAAATAAGCTGCTGTAAAAAAAGACCGAGAACACTGAAAACCAATATGATACATACAACGAGTAAAGCGAACAGACGCACACGGACTTTATTCATTCATTTTTGGCTCCTCCAGTTTATACCCCAAACCTCTGATTGTTTTAATATAGATGGGTTTTTTGGTATTTGATTCGATTTTGTCGCGCAGATGGCTGATATGAACGTCAACAATCCGGGTATCCCCGGCAAAATCATAGTTCCAGACCGCGCTCAGCAGAAGATCTCTCGTCAGCACTCTTCCCTTGTGTTTTCCCAAATACAGAAGCAGTTCAAATTCTTTAGGCGTCAATTCCAGCTGTTCTGACTTAAAATACGCTTCGTAATGCTCAGGAAGAATTTTCAGCTCGCCGATGAGGATCTGCCCGTCCTTTTCCTCTGCTCTGCCTTGTGACAGCGATGAAATGTCAGCCCTTCTTAAAATGGCTTTCACCCGCGCAGTGACTTCCCGCGGACTGAACGGCTTTGTCATGTAATCATCCGCTCCGAGCTCCAGTCCCAGCACCTTATCAAATTCCTCATCTTTTGCTGTCAGCATCAAGATCGGGACCATCATTTTCTGCTGTCTGAGCTGTTTACAGACATCGATTCCGTCCACTTTCGGCAGCATGACATCCAGTACGATTAAATCCGGATTTTCATTCTCTGCCAGCTCCAGAGCCTCTTCGCCGTCTGATGCGGTTATGACATCATAGCCGGACCGTTCCAGATTATACTGTAAAAGAGTAACGATAGATTGTTCATCATCTACAACTAAAATTTTTTGTTCATGCTGCGCCCTCCGCTGTCTATTTTCCCCGACATCCAATTTTCTCTATTTTATGTGCTGCATATCACTTTATGATTTCATTTTATCCAATACTGCCCGTTCAGACAATTCGCCTTTTTGATCATTTTCAGAGAAAGGATCGCTCAGGGAAAAAGAAAACGCTTTCATTAATTGTAAAAAGAGGAAGGCTTCTGATTCGGAAGCCTTCCCTTTTTCTTATGACAATACTTTCATCACGTTTTTGACAGATTCAACTGATTTACTCAGCTGCGCTTTTTCATAGTCTGTCAGTTCAAGCTCGATGATTTGCTCTAGGCCGTTTCCTCCGATAATCGTCGGTACGCCTAAGTAAATGCCTTCATGACCGTATTCGCCTTCTAAGTAAGCGATGGTCGGAAGCACGCGGCGCTGATCTTTCAAAATGGCTTCTACCATTTCAGTCAATGATGCAGCAGGCGCGTAGTAGGCGCTTCCGTTTCCGAGAAGGTTGACGATTTCCCCGCCGCCTTTTCTTGTGCGTTCTACAATCGCATCAAGACGGTCTTTCGGGATAAGCGTTTCAAGCGGAATGCCGCCCGCATAGGAATAACGGACGAGAGGAACCATGTCGTCACCGTGTCCGCCAAGAACAAAACCGGTCACATCTTTTACAGACAGGTTTAATTCTTCAGCAACGAATGTTCTGAATCGCGCAGTGTCAAGCACTCCGGATTGTCCGATGACGCGTTCTTTCGGGAAGCCTGATTCTTTGTACACCGCATATGTCATCGCATCAACAGGGTTTGTCAATACAACGATAATGCAGTCAGGAGAATATTTCACGATCTCACGTGTGACGCTTCTCATGATTTTTTCGTTTGTAGATACGAGATCATCACGGCTCATGCCTGGTTTTCTCGCAATTCCGGCTGTGATGACGACGATATCAGAACCGGCTGTGTCCTCGTAGTTGGACGTGCCTGTGATTTTCGCGTCAAATCCTTGAACCGGACTTGCTTCGAGCATGTCTAGCGCTTTTCCTTTTGTCGGGTTTTCTAATTGCGGAATATCAACGAGCACAACGTCCGCAAGCTCTTTTTGAGCTGTAAGAAAGGCTGTTGTCGCTCCCGTAAATCCTGCTCCGATAACAGAAACTTTACTGCGTGTTTTTCCCATGATTCTCTTCTCCTTTTTTGGCTTCATTAGAAGTCTGCTTTAGGTTCAGTCCATGTTTTTGATGAGCTCTTCACCGAACTCTGAACATTTCACTTCAGTTGCACCGTCCATTAATCTAGCAAAATCGTACGTTACTACTTTTGAAGCAATCGTTTTTTCCATAGATTTAATGATCAAGTCAGCAGCCTCATTCCAGTTCAGGTGTTCAAGAAGAAGCACTCCTGAAAGGATGACGGATGACGGGTTGACTTTGTCAAGGCCGGCATATTTAGGCGCCGTTCCGTGAGTCGCTTCGAAAATCGCATGCCCTGTTTCATAGTTGATGTTCGCTCCAGGCGCGATCCCGATTCCGCCTACCTGAGCGGCAAGCGCATCAGAGATATAGTCTCCGTTTAAGTTCATTGTCGCCACGACGTCGAATTCGCTCGGACGGGTTAAGATCTGCTGAAGGAAAATATCAGCGATGCTGTCTTTGACGATGATTTTCCCTGCCGCTTCCGCTTCGCTCTGCGCTTTATCAGCCGCTTCTTTTCCGTCTTTTTCGACAATGCGGTCATATTCAGCCCAAGTGAATACTTTATCTCCGTATTCTCTTTCGGCAAGCTCGTAGCCCCAGTTTTTAAATGCCCCTTCAGTGAACTTCATGATGTTTCCTTTGTGGACAAGCGTGACAGACTTACGGCCGTTTTCGATCGCATACTCAATGGCAGCTCTGACTAAGCGGCTTGTGCCTTCTTCAGAAACAGGCTTGATCCCGATTCCTGACGTTTCAGGGAAACGGATTTTGTTAACGCCCATTTCATTTTGCAGGAAGCTGATCAGCTTTTCAACTTCTTCAGAACCTTTCGCATACTCAATTCCGGCGTAAATATCTTCCGTATTCTCGCGGAAAATGACCATATCCGTATCTTCAGGACGTTTGACCGGAGAAGGCACTCCAGTGAAATATCTGACAGGGCGCAGGCACGTAAACAAATCAAGCTCCTGTCTCAGCGCCACGTTCAGTGAACGGATACCGCCGCCGACCGGTGTCGTCAGAGGACCTTTGATAGCAATGAAGTACTCTCTGATGTCTTCCAGCGTTTCGGCAGGAAGCCACTCACCTGTTTTATTATAAGCCTTTTCACCGGCATAAACTTCTTTCCACGTGATTTTTTCTCGCCTTTATATGCTTTTTCAACAGCGGCTTCCAATACTTTAGAAGCGGCGTTCCAAATATCAGGGCCTGTGCCGTCGCCTTCAATAAACGGGATAATCGGATTATTTGGTACGTTTAATACTCCATTAGAGACTGTAATTTTTTCACCTTGTGACACAATATTACCTCCCAGTATGTAATTCATATTTAGAAAACATTTTATTTTTCTTGTATAAAAAACAAAATGACTTTTCTCAAGATTCTATCAAAATTGTAAACCAATCCGGGCTTGATTAACAAGAGGCTAACGACATGAAAATCACCAGCCTCCCGTTTGATCAGGCTCTTTCATCAATCGGAACAAAAGTCTGCTTATCCGGGCCCGTGTAATCAGCGCGCGGGCGGATGAGGCGGTTGTTATCGTACTGTTCAAGAATATGGGCGATCCATCCTGACATTCTGCTGATCGCAAAGATCGGCGTGAACAGATCGTGATCAATGCCGAGACTGTGGTATACAGATGCGGAATAGAAATCAACGTTAGGCGGAAGTTTTTTCTCCGACGTCACGATTTCTTCGACACGGATTGACATCTCGTACCATTTGCTTTCACCCGTCAGATTCGTCAGGCGTTTGCTCATTTCTTTTAAGTGTTTGGCGCGCGGGTCTCCATGCTTATACACACGGTGTCCGAAGCCCATTACTTTTCCTTTTCTCCATTTTGCTGCGGATATAAGGCTCGGCGTTTTCCACTTCGCCGATTTCTGTCAGCATTTTCATGACGGCTTCATTGGCTCCGCCGTGAAGCGGTCCTTTTAAAGCGCCGATGGCGGCAGTGATGCCTGAGTAAATATCAGATAAGGTGGCGACACATACTCTCGCCGTAAATGTTGATGCGTTCAGCTCATGATCCGCATGAAGAATGAGCGCTTTGTTAAACGCTTCCACTTCGATCGGAGAAGGCTCTTCACCGTTTAAGGTGTAAAGGAAGTTCTCCGCGATTCCGTACTCTTCCTTCGGTTCAACAGGATCAAGTCCTTTGCGGATTCTTGAGAAAGCGGCGACAATGCCCGGCACTTTCGCCTGCAGACGGATGGCTTTTCTGTAGTTCGCTTCCGGATTCATGACATCGGCTTCACTGTCAGTCAGACCGAGTAATGAAATCGCCGTCCGGAGCGCAGCCATTGGATGTACGTTATTGAGGGGATAGGATTTGAAGTGCTCAATGATTTCTTGTGGAACGGCAGCTTCTTTCGCAAGCTGTTTTTTCAGTTCAGCAAGTTCCGTTTTATTCGGCAGGCGCAGATGCCACAGCAAATAAATGATTTCTTCAAAACTTGCATTCTCTGTCAAGTCGTCAATATCGTACCCTACATATGTAAGGGTATCGTCGATAATAGAGCTTACAGATGATGTTGTTGCTACAACCCCTTCAAGACCGCGTGTTGCTGTCATATTCAACCTCTCCTTTTCAATCAAAATTCCCCTTTAAAGAGTATATAAAACATACGGCTTACTTAAAATGAGTCATGCAAACAATCCCTTTCCCCTTTAAGAAAATGCTTACATTTCACTGGTTGCGGTTACATAACCGGTATGCTTATAGAGGAACATAACAAATTCTTATAAGCTTATTTAAGTTTAAGCCTATTCTTATTATAAACAATAATCTGATTAATTTGTAGACTTTTAACTAAAAATGTTTTAAAAGCCCTATATATCAAGGCTTGGCGTTGATAAATTTAATCGCTTGCTTTCAGATGCTTTGTAAAACCATGTATTCTCATGTTTTCAATTGGGGGAGTTTTAGGGGAGTATAAAAGGACAACGCACCACTACCCGGGTTATTCACAAATGAACGCCAGAAAGAGCGCAAAAAAAAGCCCTGTCCGGGGCTTTTTTTATGTGCCTACTGGCCGCTCTGCTAATTTTAGAGTACCCACCGGGCGCTCTGTTATTTTAACATCTGATGATTCTTGATTAATCTTGACTGCAGCTAAACCACTTAACGCAACGAAGGTGAGAGCTGCACAAAGAATAATTTTTTCAATTACAATCCCTCCAGGTGCCTCATTTTCTTCTCGGCTAAAATAGCATGTCTAGAAAATTCAAGCGCCTCTTTATAGAGTCCATGCTTCTCACAGTGTTCTGAAATAACCAAAGAAAGATCAAAGACGCTATCAAGGTCATTTACTTCATATAAGTAAGAAATACCACCTCGACAAGTTTCAATGCTTTTCCTCTGATCCTGCTGCAGAAGTCCGTAAATAATATTTATTTTAGCCTCATACACCTTATTCTCTTTTCGTTCAAAATATTCCTTTGTCTTTTTATAATAATATGGAATTTTATTTACATCCCCTATTTTATAAAGCTCTTTCAGAAACATATACAGGGAATTTATATAATAAACCGAGTCCCTCCACTCTTTATTTCTGATGGCTTTTTTCAAGGCATTTATACAGTCTTGGGAACGGTTTGCTGCAGAATATGTAATACTTAAATTATGGTGTATTAAAGCGGTGAAAAGTGAATCGTAAAGAACTCTCGAAATTCTGATTGCTTCTAAATAACTTTCCTCTGCTTTTTCGTAAAGTCCTAAATCAGTGTAGTTTTGGCCAACAATCATAAGAGACGTGGCAAGTTTTCGTTTATAGCCTTCATTTTCTCTATAAATTTGTAGCGCATCATTGATATAATTCAGAGAAATTAGACTCTGCCGCAGCATCATATACATAGATGCCACTTTCGAATAAAATTCAGCCCGCTCTATACAATCGGGTATATCTTTCAATTTTTTCTCTGCTATTTTGAACAAAGTAATTGCTTTCTCAAAATTTCTTTTGTGCGACTCATATAACGCTTCAAATAGAAAGAAATAATATTCAATCATATGATCTGTTTTTTTTATTTCATCAGCGTGGTTTTCATTAAAATATGAATGGGACGGCAGCTCTTCCCCTTTCACCTGAAACAACAGCATTTTATGTCTTTCTTCTAACAAAGAATAATACATCAAAACTTCCTGATCCTCTTCCATTTCATCAAACAATGGTTTGATCTTTTCAAAATATCTCTCAGCAGACTCAGTGTCTTGTTGTTTTATCGCGATATACCAATCATTTAATATATTTGCAACACATTCAGAAGCCAGTTTACTCATCAATAAACCCCTCTTTCTACAAATATTCTAAATTTTCTCAAACAATATTCTAGCATATCTTTAACAAAAAATGTAATTAATAGGAGTTTTTTTTCGACATCACGCAATTTCCCGTTTCGATATCACGCAATTTTTAAAAAAAGGCTATTTACCCACTTTTTCAGAACGGTATTATAGCGGACTATTTCTCTCTATTGTCGAATCTACAGATGTTTTTACCCATTCATAAAAAAATGCAGACCTGTATAATTGGCGCTGTAACAAAATAACAAAAAAGGAGATGTTGAGATGAAAAAATTTGTTTTACCTTTCCTGGCTACCTTTACTTTAGCTTCCGGATCATTGTTTTCTTATCAAGACACCGCCTCTGCTGCATCTATTAAGACCGATGAAGAATGGATTACAATTGAAGACAGTACGGAAAGCTCTGGCTCTATTCTTCAGACAGCAACCGAAAGCCCGTATACTGTAATGGCGTCAAAACCTGATTATAAGACCAATTGGAATTTAAAAAAGCGCAGACAGGGACTGGACTTTTTCGCATGCAATTACGCCATGTTGACAAAGGCCAGTGCCAAAATGAGAATAAATACAATCGAGGCAAAATCACGATTGTACTATAATAACGGCGCGCTTTCAAAAAGCAAAACTGACACAAATAGTAATTCAAACTATGCCGGGGCGGAAGCTGTGGGAACAGTAACCGGGGGATATGGATGTAAAGGGAAAGCATATGGTAACTCCAAATACGTAAGGAAAAAATATAAAACTGTAACGCATCAGAAAAAATGGAACATAAAAGACGTTCTTTAAAATATAAATGAGAATGAAAAAGATTCTTTTAATTTGTGTTCCCTTCGTAATTTTGGCAGTTGCCGCATCCCTTTACTTTTTTAACAAAGATCAAAACAAACAGACTTCTGCAGTTACAGATGATGAAAAGTACAATGATGAACAAGAAGATGTGACCGGCCCCGGCACTGACACCGTTTCATACGGTTTATATGAAGAGGACGGGCAAATTTTAGACTCTTTGGATATTGGAAAGAAAAACGGGAAGGGATACAAAAAAGTATTATCTTTTAGTCATTATTTTAATGACAAAAGAACATATGGATTGGTTATCCTCTCAGACTTCAAGACAATTCCTTTCAAAGCAAATGGCGGAGGGTACAAAAAATCCTATACATTCAAAATGGATAAAGATTCAGTGAAAAAAATCAAGTTGGAATTTGAGCCGCCGCCTAATTTCAGCGAGTTAAGTTTCATTGTTATTCCTGAGCCTGATTACAAACAAGAAAGCAATAACCTTGATATTGCATCAGGTTTACAAGAAAACTTTACTCTCCGTTACATCAGGAAAAGCCGGGATGAAAAAGAAGACCTAAAACCCCAAAAACAGCTGATGAATTAACGGGCGAACAGGTATTTTTAACATCAAATAAAACCGGAAATAAAATCCTATTTAAATCAAAAAGCAACCAAAAAACATACTTGCAAATTTTCAATTCACATGATACGAATCTTGATTATGCCTTAGTCGCCTTGTCAGGGACAGAACAAAGGTCAGTTAATGGGAAACCTGTTTCATTTACCAGGGTTAAAGAGAATGCCACAAATATATATGAAATTGACATGCCGAAAGTTGAGGATAAAGAAAACTATCAAATTGTCCTATTTCCAACTCCATACAAGACAAGTACAATGTATGAAGGTCTAAACAATACAAGTGATTCGACATTCAGGACGGTAATAACACCTTAGGGGGTATGGACTTGTGTGGATTATAATTTTTCTGCTTGTCATTTTGATTGGTTTCACGGGGAATATTGTTTCGTTGTTGAGAGCGCAAAAACAGGCTAATCAAAGAATTATTCAACTATTAGAAGAAAAGAAAAAGTAATCCCCCAAAACGGGGGATTTTTTCATTTCAATAATGTTTTCAGTTTCGCTTTTGTTTCCGGCCCGTAAATTCGCATCTGCTCTGTTTATTCGTGATAGACAGGAACCTTTTTACCAAAAGAGGACATCCTATGTAGAGTATCCTGTTTTATCAATTTTGCCTTGTGGAGTTGTTATGCTTTAAATGCAGGAATGTAACTGCTGAATTTCTGTCCCTTGAACCAGAACCCAAAAGGAAGGGGTCTACTCTGAAAGTCAATGTATCGGTTCCTGAAATCTTGCCTTTTTTACCCAGAAGCTTTGAATGAGGGATAATTATGAACTTCACTATATACCTGCCTTCTTTTTCTTCGAATAATTTAACGCCTCCTTTAATGGTAACAGAGAGTGTGTCATCCTTATAGAATTCACGGGCACTGTCTAATATATTTTTACAGAAAAGCTCATGCATAAAAACACCAAATAGCTCCTGAGAAACTTTTGGGTTCTGGCCGTGTTCTTGTTTAGCAGCAGCCACTGTGATAGAGCTTAACGAAAAACATAAGATCACCAATACAATTATTTTTTTCATAATAATCATCTCCCTTCACTTTAACATTTGCATTCCTTTATTTTTTATTACATCTTGAATATCTAATAACTTCGAAAAGTCTTCTCCCTTCATAAAAGAGAGAGCTTATTATTACTTCAGCTAAGACAAGATTTTCGCTTTTGTACTCAGCCCTGAATATCTTCATCAAACCGTTCATCAATTGAATCTGACTCATTTACTGATGTAAGTGAATTTAAATAAATTGCAGAAAAACCCTCCTCATCTCGAGAAGGGCTCGATTTCTGCTTCTTTTTCTAAATCAGTCCGAAGAAAAACGGATGCCGCTCACCTTTTTAATCGGAGGGCTTCATAGCGTTCTCCAACTATTTGCCCCTATGCTTTTCTTTTGCTTTTTGTTTTCTGATTAAATATTTTTGTTCCTTTATTTCTTCTCTTTGTTTTCTATTCAGTTGTTTTTTCTTTTCTTTTCTTGCTTCAAGCTCCTGTTTTATCGCTTTTTGCGCCTTAGTTGATATCCCGATATTTTTCATCTCTTTAGAAGCTTGCCGTTGTAATCTTTTTGGGTTTAACTTCTTAGATTTTGCTTTAACACAAACCCCTGCTTGTTCAGTACGGGAGAGAGTCTGTAAAAGTTGATTATGAACAAAATGCATGATTTCTGAATCCTTGGGCTCTTGTCCAAACAAATGACGAACTGCTCTTAATTTCCCATTATTCACAACTTCAATGACTCCTACCCAAAACTGACCATCGTAGTAAACCGTTAATTTCATAACGATTCCCTCCTCCTAAATTTACTGAAGAATGATGGACATCCCGAGGAGGGGAAGGTTACTGACATTTTAAATAATGCATCCGGACTACCAACCGAATTGTGTTTTTTCATTCTCATTATAAATTTAACAAACTTTCAAATTGAAGGAAAGGGTCTCCGCTTATTTTAACAACACTTCAAGTTTTGATTTGGTTCAAGTGCATAAATTCCATCAGCTTTTAATCCATTCATCAATTGGAACCGCCTTACTGCATCCGCTGTCATCGCACAATATGCGCCGGCGATTCCGAAGTTCTTTGTTACATGGTAAGCCACTTCATTCCTCGGAATAATGCAAATGGCATTTGTCTGAACTACAAAATGCGCTGCAAACTCTTATTTTCACCCGCAAAAAAAGCAGCTTTACGCCGCTTTTTTACTTTATGAAGTGAATATTTTAACGATTTGCATGGCCAAATAGGCGATTCCGGCGCCGATTAACGGGCCGACGGCGACGCCTCCGAAAAGCGCGACGGCAAGTATCGTGCCGATGACCAGCGCCGTTGTAATATGAGGGTCGTTTTCCAATAAGGTGAGACCGTTTTTGGCGATTAAGGCAACCGCGATCCCGGCACCGAGAGCGATCCACGCATAATATGATTTCATCGCTTCTCCGAGCTGTTTAAAACCGATATCACCTGTGGCAATCGGCACTAAAACGGCGATTGTAATGACGGTGACCCCCCAGTTGATGCCTTTTGACTGAATAACCGGAAATAGTTTCTGATCAAGACCGACAGCTTTTATCACAATGAGAAAGCCGACGGCAAAAAGCAATGACTGATTTTTGGCTACCAATGCGATGGCCAGCAATAATAGTAAAAATAAATTCGCCTGTGTAAACATCCTGAAAGCACCCTCTTTCATCATATCTGTAATCATATCCTTTTTTGACGAATAAACTAATGTAATAGGACGTGCCGACCGAGAGGAGGATCGATGTGAATCCGCACTATGCAACTGTTTTTTTCCGCGCGCTGTTTGTACTCGCTGCGGCCGGCGGCGCTTTAGCGGCCGGTTACGCCTCATTTCCGTTAACTTATCCGTTTCTGATCGCCCTTATTCTGTCATCAGCGATCATTCCCGTAGTTGACTGGCTGGACAAACTGACGGGGCTGCCCCGGTCAGTCAATACAGTCATTGTCCTGGTCTTCTTTTTGCTTATTCTTCTCGGCGCGGCAACATTTCTCGTTGCGGAAATCATTTCGGGAACGGCCTATCTGGCCAAAACACTCCCTCCCCATATCAGCGCCTTTATGACGTATTGCGAAGAGCTGTTCACTTCCCGCATTCAGCCATTGTATCACGAGCTGACTGTCTTATTTAATGGGCTGGAAACCAATCAGCAGGCTTCCATCGTGACGCATATTCAGACCCTCGGTGATACAGCCGCTAAAAATGCGGGGCTCATGCTTTCACATCTTTTGGAGCTGGTGCCGAAATGGATTGCCTTCCTTCCCAATACAGCTGCCGTCTTCATTTTCGCAATGCTGGCGACTTTTTTTATGACAAAGGACTGGCATAAGCTGAAGGCGCTGCTTTATTCCATTTTTCCGGAACGGGTTTCGGCAAACGCCAAGGCCGTATCGGGAGAGCTGAAAAAAGCGATGGCAGGTTTCATTAAGGCGCAAGCCGTGCTCATACTTTTCACGATGATCATTGTCTTTATCGGACTTTTTCTTTTAGGGATTGAGCATGCGGCAACCATCGCCTTTTTTATCGGCCTGGTTGATCTGCTCCCGTATCTCGGCGCCGGGTCGGTCTTTGTTCCCTGGATTATGTATTTGGCCATTGCCGGTCAGCTTCCTCAAGCGATCGGTCTCGGTGTTTTATATATTGTGGTTCTCATTCAGCGCCAGCTGACGGAGCCGAAAATTTTAAGCAAGTCAATCGGACTTGATCCGCTTGCGACCTTAATCGCCCTGTTTGCCGGCTTTAAATTGTTCGGAATTTTAGGACTGGCTGCGGGGCCCGCGCTGCTCGTTTTCATTCAGGCCTTTATCACAACGGGCGCTTTAAAAGAAATATGGGCCTATATTACTGTTCAATCCAAATAAAAACAGCAGCCCTGTAAGAAGGCTGCCGTTTTTATTTGATAATGATCCGCTTGTTTTTTGACATTCCTCTCAGCCATTTGAACAAAAGCGGCTTCATGCGGTTCCGAGTGAACGGAATCAGAAGACAGGCCCCTGCAATATCGGACAGAAAACCCGGAAGCATCAAAAGCAGGCCTCCGAAAAAGACGCATATTCCGTCAAGAAGCGCTTCCCCCGGCATTTTGCCGTGCTGCAGGTCGCGCATCACCCGATGATACACATCGGTTCCCTGTCTTTTTGCCACCAAAGCGCCTAACACGCCTGTCAAAATGATGAGAAGGAAGGTCGGAAAAATACCGAGCCATTTTCCCGCCAGCAGAAACAAACCGATTTCAATTGCCGGACACACGATAAACAGTAAGAATAACACTCTCATTTTTCTGCCCTCCTGCCCTTCTAAAAGCGCGTCACCGCCCGCATGGGAATAGGAAAATCAACCTAAAGACAAAAGAGAAGGGAGAACCCCCCTCTCTTTTTTAAAGCTGTTTAAAGAACGCTTGCGCGGCCTTCATACACAGCGCCGCGGGCAGCGTCAACTGTGATAACCTGTCCTTCTGTTAAAACTGAAGTTGCGTTCTCAAGGCCGACGATAACCGGAATGCCCAAGCTTAAACCGACAACGGCTGCATGGCTTGTCAGACCGCCTTCTTCAGTGATGAGCGCTGATGCTTTTTCAAGTGAAGCGATCATGTCGCGGTCAGTGCTTGAAGCAACCAATACTGCGCCGTCTGTCATTTTTTGTTCAGCTTCTTTCGCATTTTTTGCAACAACGACCGGACCGAATGCAGATTTGCGTCCGATGCCTTGTCCTTTCGCGATAATGCTGCCGACAGTGTGGACTTTCATCAGATTCGTCGTGCCTGATTCACCGACAGAACCTGCTGTAATGACAATTAGATCACCGCGTTTCACGATGCCGCTGTCAAGTGATTTTTGAACCGCGTCTTCAAGCATTTCATCGGTAGAATTCGCGTTTTGGCCGCTTGACGGGAATACACCGAATACAAGGCCGAGTTTGCGTGATACAGACTCATTAACCGTAACGGCTACAATCGGAGCCTGCGGACGGTATTTCGCGATCATACGCGCCGTATGGCCGCTTTCTGTAGGCGTCACGATAGCTGCCGCACTCAGATTGATCGCCGTGTGCGCAACTGATTGGCCGATCGCATCGGTAATCGTCATACCGACCTGATCTCTGCGTTTAGACAGAATTTCTTTGTAGTTCAGAGATTCTTCCGTGCGTGTGGCGATGTTAAACATTGTTTGAACCGCCTCAACAGGATATTGTCCCGCTGCCGTCTCACCGGAAAGCATGATCGCATCTGTGCCGTCGAAAATGGCGTTGGCAACGTCACTTGCTTCAGCACGTGTCGGACGAGGGTTGCGCTGCATGCTGTCAAGCATTTGTGTCGCAGTAATAACCGGTTTGCCGAGCGCGTTGCATTTTTTGATCATTTCTTTTTGCACGAGCGGCACTTCTTCAGCCGGAATCTCTACGCCTAGGTCTCCGCGCGCTACCATTAAGCCGTCAGATACTTCCAGGATCGCATCCAGGTTGTCCACGCCTTCCTGGTTCTCGATCTTAGGAATGATTTGAATGTCAGACGCGTTATGCTCTTCAAGCAGTTCGCGGATTTCCAGGACATCCGTAGAACGGCGTACAAATGACGCAGCGATGAAATCAACGCCTTGCTCGATACCGAATACGATGTCTTTGGCGTCTTTTTCAGTAATTCCGGGAAGGTTGACGCTGACGCCGGGAACGTTTACGCCTTTTTTATTTTTCAGCGTGCCGCTGTTTAAGATTTTTGTTTTGATTTCGTGTTTTTCCGGATTTGATTCCAGCACTTCCAATCCGATTAAACCGTCATCCAGCAGGATGATAGACCCTGCTGACACGTCGTCTGCCAGGCCTTCATAAGAAACTGAGAATTTTTCAAGCGTTCCCAGCACCTGTTTCGTAGAAACGATAATTTCATTTCCCGCCTGAAGCTCAAGCGCGCCGTTTTCCATATCGTGCGTGCGGATTTCCGGACCTTTCGTATCGAGGAGAATCCCCACGTTTTTGCCGAGCTTTTTGCTGGCTTCTCTGATGTTTTTGATTCTTGCGCCGTGCTCTTCGAAATCACCGTGTGAAAAATTCAGACGAGCAACGTTCATACCCGCTTCCATCAATTTTGTCAGCATTTCTACACTTTCACTGGCCGGACCGATTGTACAAACGATTTTTGTTTTTTCAACTCGTTCACTTCCTTCTGAAATCTTCAGCTTCTTCCGCCTTAAATAGACAGTTCTTTTGAAAGCTGATACATGTTTGGTTCAACAGTATGTTTTGATTCTAAAATTTCTATAATATCATGGTCTACAAGCTTGTTGTTTTGTATACCTACGCAGCGTCCGCCTTTTCCTTTAAGCAGAAGCTCAACCGCGTAAGCGCCGAGGCGGCTTGCAAGAACCCGGTCAGAAGCGCTTGGAGATCCGCCGCGCTGGATGTGCCCTAAAACGGATACCCGTGTTTCAAGGTTCGTTTCTTCTTCGATGCGTTTTCCGAATTCAACCCCGCTGCCTACCCCTTCTGCAACGATGATGATACTGTGTTTTTTGCCGCGGTCGTGCCCTCTCTTCAAACGGCCGATAATTTCCTCCATATCGTAGTCCGCTTCAGGAATTAAAATTGATTCCGCTCCGCCTGCAAGACCTGCCCATAAAGCAATGTCGCCCGCATGGCGCCCCATCACTTCAATAACGTATGTACGCTCATGAGACGTAGCGGTGTCACGGATTTTATCAATCGCATCAATTACGGTGTTTAACGCCGTATCAAATCCGATCGTAAAATCAGTTCCCGGGATGTCATTATCTATCGTACCCGGTACACCTACACACGGAAACCCGTGTTCCGTTAATTTTTTCGCACCCATGTATGAACCGTCTCCGCCGATGACGACAAGACCTTCAATGCCGAGTTTCTTTAAATTTTCGATTCCTTTTTCACGGCCTTCAACTGTTTTGAATTCAGGACATCTGGCCGTATACAGCTTTGTTCCGCCGCGGTGGATGATGTCACCGACCGAACCCAGCTCCAGTTTTTCTATTTTTCCGCTGATTAATCCTGAATAACCGTTATAAATTCCGTACACTTCGACGTCGTGGTAGATAGCTTTCCGCACAACCGCGCGCACCGCAGCGTTCATACCCGGGGAATCCCCGCCGCTCGTTAGTACTCCTATACGCTTCATTTCCTATTCACCTCAGCAACATATATATGTTAAACATATCATGATCATTGCCCTAAAACAATGAAAAGGGACGCCTGAGCTCCCATGAAACCTTACCTATTATACAATTAAATAAATTGTTTTTAAATAAAATTTAAGGAATATCACAAAAATCACAAAAATAAACGTGAGCCATAGGCTTCACGTCTATTCAGTTTACCCCGATATATTGATCCTCAACCGAAACTTTCCCGATTGCTTTATATTTTTCATAGCGCTGTGAGATCAACTCTTCGGCGTTCAATCGAAGAAGAGATTTTAACGTTTCTTTAAGAATACCGTCAATGTAGCCCGCCTGCTGCTTGATATCATGGTGAGCTCCGCCCTTCACTTCTTTAATCATATCATCAATAATTCCTAATTCTAATAAATCGGGCGCAGTAATCTTCATGGTTTCGGCCGCTTTTTCGCAAGGCTGGAATCTTTCCACAAAATGGACGCGGCTCCTTCAGGAGAAATAACGGAATACGTCGAGTTCTCAAGCATCAGCATGCGGTTGCCCACACCTAACGCAAGCGCGCCTCCGCTGCCGCCTTCCCCGATGACGATACAAACGACAGGCACTGTCAGGCCGGCCATCTCGAACAGGTTCTTGGCGATGGCTTCACTTTGTCCCCGTTCCTCCGCCGCTTTACCCGGGTACGCTCCCTTCGTGTCGATGAAGCAGATAATCGGGCGGTTGAACTTATCCGCCTGCTTCATGAGACGAAGCGCTTTGCGGTAGCCCTCAGGGTGAGGCATCCCGAAATTGCGGACAAGGTTTTCTTTCGTGTCTTTTCCGCGCTGATGTCCGATGACGGTGACCGGCATGCCGTGATATTTGGCGACTCCGCCGACAATCGCAGCATCATCTCCGTATGTTCTGTCTCCGTGGCACTCAAAAAAGTCGGTAAACAGGTATTGAATGTAATCAAGCGTCGTCGGCCGGTCGGGAAGGCGTGCGATCTGCACTCTGTCCCACGGCTTCAGATTTTTATAAATCTCATCCTGGAGCTTGCTGAGCCGGTCTTCAAGCCTTGCGATTTCAGCGCTTAAATCCATCTCCGAATCTTGGGTGAATTTTTTCAGTTCGGCGATTTTCGTCTGCAGTTCAATCACCGGTTTTTCAAATTCTAATCTTGCAGCCACTCATGCTCACCTCCTGTTTGGTGCATGTCCAGCAGAAATGCGAGTTTGTCTTTCATGTCGTTTCGGTGGATCACCGCATCAAGCTGGCCGTGCTTTAATAAAAATTCCGCCGTCTGGAAATCTTCCGGCAGTTTTTCCCCGATCGTCTGTTCAATAATACGTCTTCCGGCAAATCCGATCAAGGCGCCCGGTTCAGCGAAATTATAATCACCGAGAGACGCGAAACTGGCCGATACGCCGCCTGTCGTCGGATGGGTCATGACAGAAATAATCAGTCCCTGCTCCTCACTGAACAGTTTTAATGCAGAGCTTGTCTTTGCCATTTGCATAAGACTTAAGACCCCCTCCTGCATACGTGCGCCGCCGGAAGCGGTAAAGATGATAAACGGGACTTTTTCCTCTTTTGCTTTTTCAATTGCAAGCGTGATTTTTTCGCCGACAACCGAACCCATGCTGCCCATTCGGAATGTTGAATCCATGATCGCGATCACGGCAGGGAAACCGCTGATGGTTCCTTTTCCGGTAACCACCGCTTCATTCAGCGATGTTTTCTCACGGTCTTTTTCGATTTTTTCTAAGTATTCCGGGAAACCGAGCGGGTTTTCAGATATCATTCCCTGGTTGAATTCTTCGAATGAATCTTCATCCAGGAGGCTTTCAATGCGCTGCTTTGCATTCATCGGGAAATGGTGCCCGCAGTTCATGCAGACGCGCAGGTTTTTATCTAACTCTTTTGTGAGCATGATTTTTTTACATTTGGGGCACTTTGTCATAATGCCTTCCGGAACATCATGTTTTGCCTGCTCAGACGGCACGGAAGCATTATTTTTCTTTTTTGTGAATATATCCTTTAACAAATGATTACCTCCCTTTTGTGAAGGGTTCTCTTCACTGCATGTCTTCCGATTAGATAGACTTAATAATAACTTTACCGAAACTATTGTACTTTTTTTGTCAAACGGTGTCATCCTCCATTCGACATTTTTTGCTGCAAAACAGACGGAAACGGACGGATTTCATACCGTCAAAAGCGTTGTTCAGCCTTATCTGTCAGCGTTTTCAAAAGAAATAAGGATTCTGCTGAAATTTTTTTAAGACCTGCCCTTAAAAAAATGCCGGCAGTCCGTATATTGAACAGCAGCGCGTTGTTTTTCCAACGCGCTGCCATTTCATTTTTGTGTTATTATTCACCGATGACTGTGAGCTGTCTTGTTTTTTCAGCCACTTCTTCAGGATCGACCGTAATTCTGGCGACGCCCGTTTCCATCGCTGCTTTCGCAACAGCTTTCGCAACGGCAGGAGCCACGCGTTTGTCAAATGGAGCCGGGATGACATAATCAGCGCTTAATTCTTCCTCTGAAACAAGGGAAGCAATCGCTTCAACCGCAGCAATTTTCATTTCTTCGTTGATGTGAGTCGCGCGAACGTCAAGCGCCCCGCGGAAAATTCCTGGGAATGCCAGTACGTTGTTAACCTGGTTCGGGAAATCAGAACGGCCTGTTCCGATTACGCTAGCGCCGGCTGCGCGCGCGTCTTCAGGCATGATTTCCGGATTCGGGTTGGCCATTGCGAAGATAATCGGATCTTTTGCCATGCTCTCCACCATTTCTTTCGTCAGCGCGCCTTCAACTGATACGCCGATAAAGACGTCTGCATCTTTAATGACATCCTGCAGCGAACCGTCGTTGCGGTCTTGGTTTGTAAACTTGGCCACTTCGTTTTTCACCGCGTTCATGCCGGCCGGACGCCCTTCGTAAATCGCTCCTTTAGAGTCGCACATCACGATGTCGCGTACGCCGAAATGGTAAAGAAGCTTAATGATCGCGATGCCTGCCGCTCCCGCTCCGTTTGCCACAACTTTAATGGATGACATGGATTTTCCTGATAATTTCAGCGCGTTTACAAGTCCGGCAACGGTTACGATGGCAGTGCCGTGCTGATCATCGTGGAAAACCGGAATGTTTGTTTCTTTTTTCAGGCGCTCTTCGATAATGAAGCAGTTCGGCGCCGCAATATCTTCAAGGTTGACACCGCCGAATGTCGGTGCAAGCAGCTTCACAGTGTCAATGATTTTGTCCACATCGTTTGTGTCAAGCGCGATCGGGAATGCATCCACGCCCGCGAAACTTTTGAACAGCACCGCTTTCCCTTCCATGACCGGAAGTGAAGCTTCAGGCCCGATATTACCGAGACCGAGAACGGCTGATCCGTCTGTTACGACTGCTACCATGTTCCCCTTCATTGTATAATCATATACTTTATTTTTATCGTCATAAATCTCTTTACAAGGCTCAGCTACTCCGGGAGAGTAGGCAAGGCTTAAGTCGTCCGCGTTTCTGACTTCTACCTTTGCTTTTGATTCCAGCTTTCCTTGATTTACTTTGTGTAAATGTAACGCTTCTTCTCTTAATGACATTCTAAACACTCCTTTTAAGTACTTTGTTACATATTCTGCCGCATAGACTGGTACAATCGCTGGAGGTGAAAAATTTCAGAATCTTTAAATAAGATAGCACAATTGTTTCAATTGTATAACAAAACGATTATTGTTACCACTATTTTAACACGACGTTTTCACGGCCCAGCAGCTCTTTTAAACGGTATAACGCCTGATGGTCCGCCTGAATATGAAAAGTATCCGGCAGCCTGATCGTCTGCTTGTCTTTTTCATAATATAGATAAACGCCGGTTTCCCCTTTATGCTCCAGTAAAATACGCTTCATCTTTTCCAAAAACTCCTGATTGTGCCGGCTGCCTTCGATTTTGATGTAAACAGACGGCGCTCTGTCTGCCTCGGTCTGCTCAAGAAGAGAGGCGGATGACATGATGAATTGTGTCTTCTCCTGACGCTCTTCCATTTTTCCGGCGGCGAATAAAAGCGCGCCTTCTTTTAACAGCGGAGACAGCCTTCTATATTGGTCAGGAAACACGACGGCTTCCATTTCTCCCGTTTCATCGCTTAATGTGAGAAACGCCATATGCTGACCTGTCTTTGTCCGAATCGTTTTGATGCCCGCGAGCAAAGCGCCGATTGACAGCTGTCCCTTCGGCATCTGCCGCGCTGCTGTGATCGCTTGCGCCCCCCGTTTGTTCAGGAGATCCCTGAAAGCAGACAAAGGATGGCTTGAGAAATAAACACCGAGAGCTTCTTTTTCGAACCGAAGCTTGTCCACGAGCGGAAATTCCTCAGCCTCTACATATTTTGGCTTAATGGAGAACGATTCTTCCAAAAACAATCCCATTTGGTCATCGTCTGCACGAAAAAGTTCAGCGTGCTCTAAAGCCACATCAACGGAAGCCAGCAAGGCGGCGCGATTTTGATTGAATTCGTCCATGGCGCCAGAAAATATAAGGGCTTCGATGGTTTTCCGATTCACGCTTTTTGCAGGTACGCGAAAGCAGAAATCGAAAAGATCCTCGAACAGTTTATGTGTTCTTGCTTTATAAATATCTTTCACTGCCGAGACGCCTACGTTTTTAACGGCCCGCAAACTGTATCTGACGGCTCCGTTTTCCGGCGCAAACGGAAAACCGCTTTTGTTTATTGACGGCGGAAGGACTTGAATCCCGCTCCCCTTCGCTTCATGCAGATATTGCGATATTTTGTCCTCATTGCCGATGACGCTCGTCAACAGCCCGCACATAAAATATAACGGATAATGCGCCTTTAAATAGGCGAGCTGATAGCCGATCATGCTGTATGCGACAGCATGGCTTCTGTTGAATCCGTAGTTAGCGAATTTTACAATCAGATCGTAGACCTCGTTTGCAGTGACTACAGAATACTCCTTTTTTAAGCACCCTTCAACAAAATGGCTTCGCTCTCTGTCCAGAATGTCCTTTTGCTTTTTGCTGACAGCCCGTCTGAGCAGATCCGCTTCACCTAATGAAAACCCTGCCATGCGCGAGGCGATCATCATTATCTGCTCTTGATAGACGATGACGCCGTAAGTGTCACTGAGAATATTTCTTACGTCCTCGTGCGGCACTTCCACACGCGCGCGGCCGTGCTTCCGATCGATAAATAACGGAATATTTTCCATCGGTCCCGGCCTGTAAAGCGCGTTAACCGCGACAATGTCTTCCAGTCTTGACGGCTTCAGGCGCTTCAGCACGTTTCTCATCCCTGATGATTCCAGCTGAAAAATGCCCGTCGTATCACCGTTTGACAATAGCGAGAATGTTTTTTCATCCTGATAAGAAATCTCGGAAAAATCAATTTTCGTATTCGTCTCTTTTTCAATCATCGTTTTAATGGATTCAATAAGCGTCAGGTTGCGCAAACCTAAAAAGTCCATTTTCAAAAGACCGAGATCTTCCAGGTGATCCATCGCATACTGCGTTAAATACACGCCGTCATGCCCTTCTTGAAGAGGGACAACTTCCGAAAGCGGCTCTTTACTGAGAACGACCCCGGCCGCGTGTGTTGACGTGTGTCTCGGAAGACCTTCGATTTTCCTTGCGATCTGAAACACTTTATGAAGAACGGAGGATTCGGACAGCCGCCTGTTCAGCTGAGCGGACTGCCGCCTCGCCTCCTCAAGCGTCATTCCCGGTTTTGACGGAATCAGGCGGGCAAGCTGGTCGGCTTCTTTCGGGCTGATTCCGAACACTCTCCCGGTATCCCTTAACGCCGCCTTTGCGGCCAATGTCCCGAAGGTGATAATCTGGGCGACGTGCATGGCCCCGTACTTATTTTGCACATACTGAATGACCTCATCCCTTCTCGTATCAGGGAAATCGATATCAATATCCGGCATGCTGATCCGCTCGGGATTAAGAAATCTCTCAAACAGCAGAGAATGTTTAAGCGGGTCCACGTCGGTAATGAAAAGCGAGTAAGCGACAAGCGAGCCTGCCGCGGACCCCCTTCCCGGGCCTGTCACAATGCCCTTTTCATGCGCGTACTTCATAAAGTCCCATACGATGAGAAAATAATCACTGAATTTCATGCGCCTGATGACGTCCAGCTCATATTCAAGCCGGCGGACAGCCCGCTCATCAGGAGTGCCGAAACGGAGACGCAGCCCCTCGTGACAGACTTCCTCCAAATAGTCATCGGCTGATTTGCCGTCCGGCGCCGGAAAAGACGGAAGCTGTGTCTGTCCGAGGCTGACATCGACCCGGCATTGCCGGGCGATACGGGCGGCTGCTTCAATCGCTTCCGGATGCCGCGTGTAAAGCTCTGCCATTTCTTCAGGCGCCCTCAAGTATAAGTCCGGCAGATTCCCGCTCTGATCCTCCCATTTCTCTCCGGCTTTAATAGCGCACAGACAGCGGTACGCATCTTGATCTTCTTTCTTGATATAGCGGACATCCCCCGCAGCGCAGACAGCGATTTCCGTCTCGGCTGACAGGCGGAGAATCTCTTCTGATAACGTCTCATGTCCTTTAAACGGCTGGTACCCTAAATAAAAACGGCCGTCTCCGAACAGCTCCCGGAATCCTTCGGCAGCCCGGACCGCTTCTTCAAACTTCCCGGCTTGAAGCAGGCTTTCAATGTACCCGTTTTCACCGGGCGTAATGGCGATCAGCCCCTCATGATAGCTCTTCATCCATTTTCGCTTCATGCCGCCCTTGGCCATGGATTGCAGCGCACTTGAGATTTTCACCAGGTTCTGATAACCGGTGTTTGTCTCCGCTAAAAGAATGAGCGGGTGTGCTTCAAGCTCCGTATCGTCCGTGTATATAGAAGCCGTCAGACCGATAATGGGCTTAATTCCGTTTGATTTGCATGCTTTATAAAACTCAATGGCGCCGTACATCACATTTTCGTCCGTCAGCGCCA
The DNA here is from genome assembly GCF_000411595.1 of Paenibacillus lentimorbus NRRL B-30488. Taxonomy (NCBI): domain Bacteria; kingdom Bacillati; phylum Bacillota; class Bacilli; order Caryophanales; family Paenibacillaceae; genus Paenibacillus; species Paenibacillus lentimorbus. Next base: position 98,968 of record NZ_ANAT01000026.1, read on the forward strand.
ATGATGAATATCCGAGTTCCTTCGCTTGTGTAACAAGCTCTTTTACAGAAGCGGCGCTGTTTAACAGGCTGTAGCCGCTATGTACTTGCAGGTGAACAAAAGACAATGCCGCCACTCCTTTCCCATACGTTCATTTTGCCTTTCTACATTATAAGACGGGTTTTCTTAAGAAACAAATGTTCTTTTTTGACTCATCATCATACTTGTCCGTTTCGCTCAATATGATAGAAAAGTGAGGTGGTGTATATATGGATCAGGAAGCCGGCTTTATGGCGAATTTCATCAGCAGTTATTTTATCGCTCTCGGTGTGTTGCTCGGCGGCGCGCTGATCGGCGGCCTCGGAGCTTATTTATCAGGCGAGCCTCCGCTGACGGCGATCACAAAATTAGCGAACAGGCTGAAGATCTGGGCGCTTGTCGCGGCCATCGGGGGAACATTTGACGCGGTATACAGTTTCGAGCGGGGGCTGTTTGAAGGCAACACGCGCGACATCTTCAAACAGCTTCTTTTAATTATTTCAGCAATGGGCGGCGCGCAGACCGGCTGGCTGATTATTTCATGGCTGACCCAGGAGAATATGTCATCATGAGAATTCCAGAGTATTATAAAAAACCGGGATGGCAGCGTTTTTTTGCGGGAATGATGTGCGGAGCCATCGTCAGCTGGCTGTTCTTTCTGTTTACATACGGAACGTTTCAGGAAGAACAGGTGACGTTAATTGAAAAGCAGCGGGAGCACGCGCGGGATTTAAAAACCAAATCTCCATCTATCAGAAAGATCTTCATAAATTAAATGAGGATAATAAGCAAAGACTTCTCATCCAAAGTGTTGATGTGAAGCTGATTAATTGGGAAAAATACAGAATTGCCCAGCCTGACAAGATGAAATTTGAGGAGCAGGTGAAAGATAATATTTCTGAAGTCATCACAAAGGATATTGAAAGCGTGTATAAAACAAAGGAACTTTTAAAACGGACGATCGAAAACAAAATATACACCATAAATGAGAAGGAATTTAAAGCTGAAGTAAAGGAACTGACGATTTATACGAGATTGTCTGTCGAAATTCATATTTCTTTTGCGACGTAATTATGTCATTTTTAAAAATTTTCCATAGATCTGTCGCTTTTTTCTCCGCTTTTTTATAAACTGTAGATGAGACATTTTCAACGATTCTGAAGGGAGGAAGGGAAAATGGAGGTTTTTAGTGAACGCCGCTTGGCAAAAGATCATGCAGCCCGAATCAGACAAGGCTATTCCGCATATGCAGAAACAGACACACTCGCTTCCCTCATAAAAAAAGAACTCCAAATCTGTAATCTCCGCGTCTACGAAGACCTGACTGAATTCGGCTGCTGGTTCATCCCCGTGACAGATGAACACTAAGAAAGAGGGTCTCCCCTCTACTTGTGTTCGTTACATACCTCTTCCAGATCAGCAAGAATCTGATCGGTTTCATCCCAGCTGAAGATGGATGCGCCGGCCGCAAGCGGATGTCCGCCTCCATTGTATTTCCGGGCAATTCCGTTGATGACCGGACCTTTTGAACGGAACCGGACTCTGATTTGATCGTCTTCTTCTACGAAAAACACCCAAGCGCGGATACCCGAAATATTTCCGAGTGTTCCGACAAGCTGCGACGCTTCAGAAGCGGTGGTTCCATATGTCTCCAATATGTCTTTTTTAATGAAAACGGAAGCGACGCCGTTTTCAGACAGTGACACATTTTGATAAATAAAGCCGTTAAGCTTCACCACATTTAACTTTGTTTCATACAATTGATTGAACAGCTCTGACGATGAAAATGGGAACTCAATGAGCTCTCCCGCGTATTTTAATGTCTTTTTTGTGGTGTTCGGGAACAAGAAGCGCCCCGTATCACCGACGATACCCGCGTAGATCAGCTCAGCTGCTTTCGTATTCAGTTTCCAGCCGTGCTGCTTTCCTTCCAGGTACAGCTCATAGATCATTTCGCTTACGGAGCTTGCATTCGTATCGACCCATAACAGATCGCCATACGGATCTTCATTTGGATGGTGGTCTATTTTCATGAGCTTTGCGCCGGAATGGTAGCGCTGATCGTCGACCCTGCCTTGGTTTGCGGTGTCGCACACGATGACTAGAGCATCTTTATAGGTTTCGTCATCCACCTCATCGAGGGAATATAAAAAAGACAAGGACGGTTCAGGCTGTCCGACGGCAAAAATATTTTTTTCGGGATACGTTTCCCGCAGGATTTCCGTAAGGCCGCACTGCGAACCGTAGGCGTCCGGGTCAGGCCTCACATGTCTATGTAAGATAATGGTGTCATATAATGATATGGTTCTGATCAGTTCGGATTTCATCGTTTTCTCCTTTTCGTTTTTATTCATTTAATCATACTCTTTATCCATGGAAAAGGAAAATCTTTCAGCAACGGTATAAACGGTTTTGCAAACTCATATAATGGAGGATTTCATTTATGCTGGTTTTTGTTTTTCTCATCGGGCTTTCTGCCTGCTTTTACGTGTATTACAAAGTAAAAGGAATCCAGACGAAACGGGCGCTGGAGAAGGAATGTTTTTCGGCTAAATCAAGTATGGCATTAGGCGCGCTGGTGCTTTTGTACGGAGTAAACCAAATGATTCTGTTCCACTCCGTTCTGACCCTGGTCATCGGCGGCGTCTTCATTTTAATCGGAGCAGGCAGCGCATGGGCCGGGTATAAAGCCTATAAGCATTATGAGCCCATCCATGCAAAGGAAGCGGAGAGGGACCACGCATAATGAATGCCAAGGGACCCGGGTGTGTCCCTTAACTTCTCTCCATCAGCTGCACCATGAGCATCGCTTTTGAAACGATGCCGCTTTGGCTTGACACTTCCACTTCCATTTTCCCGAATTTCCGGCCCGCCTCTAAAATGCGCGGTTTTACTTCAATGACCGACTCCATCTGTACGGGCTTCAGGAAGAAAATCGTAATGCTTTCAATGACCAGCTCGCCGCGTTTGCGGGAGCGTAAAAATCGGCTGGCGGCCTGGGTTAAAATCGTGGTAAACACCCCGTAAGAAATCGTGCCGAGCTGATTGGTCATTTGCGGCGTGACTTCATATTGATAAACGGCCGGCGTTTTGTTATCTTCCTCTTCTTTAAATCCCCTTGAAACAATATCATCCAGCTTTTCCCCGACCTGAGGCTGCTTTTGAACCATTTGAAGCGCTTTTAAGACATCCTGGCGGCTGATCATTCCGATCAGTTTGTGATGCCCGTCTGTCACCGGAAGCACTTCAATTCCTTCCCAAACCATCATTTGAGCCGCTGAGGCGACAGATGTTTTCCCGATCACCGTGACAGGGTTTTTGGTCATTACTTTTTCAATGGGAACTGACCGGTCATGCCCCGCGATATCTTTCGGCGTGAGGATTCCGTGGATTTTCATCTGCTGATCGATAACCGGAAAGCGGCCGTGTCCGGTTTCATAGTTCTTTTCGTACCATTTCTCCAGTTTATCCTTAGGGAACAGCGTCACTGTCCGATCTGCGGGCGTCAAAATATCTTCCACGAGCACAATCTCTTTTTTTATGAGCTGATCATAGATCGCCCGGTTGATCATCGCGGCGACCGTAAAGGTATCGTAGCTCGTGGAGAGAATCGGAAGCTCAAGCATATCGGCCAGCTCGATAATGCTGTCATCGGTATTAAACCCTCCTGTTACCAAAACGGCCGCGCCTGCTTCAAGCGCCTGGCGGTGGGCGTTGATTCGGTTCCCGACGATTAACAGGTTCCCCGCGGCCGTATAACGCATCATCGCGTCAAGCTCCATCGCCCCGATCACAAACTTATTCAACGTTTTATGCAGACCGGCTTTTCCGCCGAGCACCTGGCCGTCTATCACATTGACGACCTCGGCGTATGTCAGCTTTTCAATATTTTCTTTTTTCTTCTGTTCAATCCGGATGGTCCCCACACGTTCAATAGTGGAAACGAATCCTTTGTTTTCGGCTTCCTTAATGGCTCTGTAAGCCGTTCCTTCACTGACTTTCATTTCTTTCGCAATTCTTCTGACCGAAATTTTTTCACCGACAGGAAGCGAATCTATGTATGATAGGATTTGTTCATGCTTTGTTGCCAAGCGTTTCACCTCTAAGGACAGTCTTCTGCTTTTATTATAAGGGTACGGGGGATTCATTCGCAATGAGACGCCCGAAAAAAGGCGGCATCACAAAAAAGACCTTCTGAATGCTTGATTCAGAAGGTCTTCGACACATATGTCAGGCAAGCTCAATGGTCTCACCGACCGCCATGACTTTGCCGACGCCTCCGGGCAGACTTTCTGCGAAAGCGTCAGGGTCCTGTTCAATGACGGGGAATGTATTGTAATGAACGGGGACGACCTGTTTCGCTCTCAGCCATTCAGCCGCGAGTTTCGCATCTTCAGGCCCCATGGTGAAGTTATCACCGATCGGCAGAAACGCCAGGTCAATGTGATTCAGTTCCCCGATCAGTTTCATATCTGAGAACAGCGCCGTATCGCCGGCGTGGAAAATTGTTTTGCCGTCAATCGTTAATAAAATCCCGGCCGGCATCCCGGTGTATGTGATGGTTTTGTTTTCTTCATCAGTGACCGCCGATCCGTGGAACGCCTGTGTCAGTTTTACTTTGCCGAAATCAAATTGGTGCGCCCCGCCGATATGCATCGGGTGGACCTTTAACCCTTTAAAGCCGAGATAAACGGCCAGCTCGTTCGGCGCAATGACGAGCGCATCGTTTTGTTTGGCGATCTGCTCTGTATCTCCGACATGGTCATTGTGTCCGTGAGTAAGCAGGATGACATCCGCTTTCACTTCTTCCGGTTTCAAATTTGTCAGACTGTTTCCGGTCAGAAACGGATCAAAAATAATGTTATGGGTTTTCGTTTCCACTTGAATGACAGAATGTCCGTGATAAGTCACTTTCATCGTTTTCACCTCATAAAAAATTAATATTTATCAAGTTCCCTTTTTGACAAACGAAAAAACTTACAGGGATTGATGCCTGTTAATCACATTCAGCCCGCCTGTTGCTTCAATGACCGTTCCGGTTACAAGATCGGAATCTTCTTCACATAAAAAGGCGATGATTCTCGCAATGTCCTCTCCGGTTCCGGACCTGCCGATCGGCGTCTTTTCTTTGCCGATTTTCCGTCTTGCTTCCTCTATAGACGCTTCTTTCATATCTCCTACAATATCGCCCGGGCAGACCATATTGGCTGTAATGCCTGATTCGGCTTCTTCAATCGCAATGGTTTTCGTTAACGAAGCCAATCCGACTTTAGCCGCTCCGAAAGCGGAACGGTGAAGCCAGCCGGGGGCATGGTCCGCTCCTTGAAAACCGTATGTAATAATCCGGCCGAACCGCTGCTGTCTCATGACCGGGATAACCGCTTTAAACAGATGGAAAACGGCGCTTAAATTCCCTTCAAGCATGTCATACCATTCGTCATCGGAGTAATCGGCAAGCTTTTTGCGCTCAAATATGTACGGCCCGGCATTGTTAATCAGTATGTCAATCCTTCCAAACCGCTGAAGGGCTGCATCGGCGATCCGCATGAGATCTTCTTTCCGGGTTACATCGCCCTTAACGAATTGCAATCTGTCATGGCACCCGGGATAATCCGCCTTCAGACAAGCGACCGCTTCTTCGTCCTGTCTGTAATTCACTGTGACAGAAAATCCTTTTTCCAGAAGCATTTCAGTCACTTTTCGGCCCAATCCCTTTGTACCGGCAGTGATTAGAGCATGTCGCACATTGAATACCCTCCCCAGGCAACGTAGCCGCTTCAATAAGATCAAGACGTTTCTCCCTCTACTTTACTATAAACAAACGGCAATATCACTTTTTTGCACTTCGTCTGCACGAAAAAAAGCCGTCTTTACAGACAGCTTAATTTTCTGAAGGAGCAGAGGCTTCCTCCATGCCGACATAACCGCTTTGGTATGCCTCTGAGATGAGCCTGGCCGTTTCTTCACTTTCTTTTTCATCATAGATGTAACGGTCTTGTTCTTTGCGCATTCCTTCTACCTCCCATCTTTTATAGATGTAGGGTGTCTGATATGATGGGAAAATATGAAGGAAATTTCAGCAAATTAAATGCCGGCGCAGGCTTTTGCTTTTACGAGCGCCTGTTCTACCTGCTGAAAACCCGTTCCGCCGGCGCTCATTCTTTTTTCAACCGCATGATGCGGATCTAGCACTGTATAGATATCTTCTTCAAAGAGACTGCTGGCTTGAAGGAATTCTTCAAATGCCATATCACTCAAATAGATTCCTTTTTCAATACAGCTGTACACAAGCTTGCCGACCACTTCATGCGCTTCTCTGAACGGCATGCCTTTTTTAGCTAAATAATCGGCAAGTTCCGTCGCGTTTGAAAAATCTTGTTTTGTCGCTTGTTTCATGATGTCTTTGTTTACTTTCATCGTTTCAATCATGCCCGTGAAAATCTGAAGGCTTCCTTCTACGGTTTTCACCGTGTCAAACATGCCCTCTTTATCTTCCTGCAGGTCTTTATTGTAAGCGAGCGGGAGCCCTTTCATAATCGTGAAAAGACCCATCATATCGCCGTATACGCGTCCGGTTTTACCGCGGATCAGCTCCGCCATGTCGGGGTTTTTCTTCTGCGGCATCATGCTGCTTCCCGTCGCGTACGTATCATCCAGTTCAATGAATCTGAATTCCTGCGAGCACCATAGAATGATTTCTTCTGATAAACGTGAAAGGTGCATCATCAGCATGCTGCTGCCGCTTAAAAACTCGAGAATAAAATCTCTGTCACTGACTCCGTCAAGACTGTTCTCATAAATGGAGTCAAAACCGAGCAGCTCCGCCGAATAGTTACGGTCTATCGGAAACGTAGTTCCGGCAAGCGCCCCGCATCCGAGCGGCGATATGTTAATCCGCTTCATAGCATCCCGAAAACGCTCTTTATCCCGTTCAAGCATCCAAAAATAAGCAAGCAGATGGTGGGCGAAAGAAATCGGCTGAGCCCGCTGCAAATGGGTGTACCCCGGCAGAATGGTCTCGACATTGGCCTCCGCTTTTTCGATCAGCGCTTTTTGGAATTGTTCAATCAGCACGATGATATGCGAGACATGATCTTTCAAATACAAATGCATGTCGGTCGCCACCTGGTCATTCCGGCTTCTGCCGGTATGGAGCTTGCCGCCTAGCGGTCCGATTTCTTCGATCAGCATTTTTTCAATATTCAAATGGATATCTTCATAATCAACAGAGAATTCAAGCGTTCCTTCCTCTGCTTTTTGCAGGAGGGTCTGCAGCCCCTGTCGGATGGCGCCTTCTTCTTCTTCCGTCAGAATGCCGCATTTTTTCAGCATTGCCGCATGAGCGAGAGACCCTGTAATGTCCTCTTTGACTAAGTTTTGGTCGAATGTGATGGATGCGCCGAACTCATCGACCCACTTTTCCGGTGTTTTTGAAAACGGCCTCCCCAAAGCTTCTTCATGCTTCAATCTGCTCCTTCTTTTTCACAATGCTGTTTACTTTTGTCGGCAGTCCCCAAAGCTCGATAAAGCCGATTGCCGCATGATGGTCAAACGCATCGTCTTTTGTATATGTCGCAAGTTTTTCATCGTAGAGTGAATATTCCGACTTACGTCCTTCTACAATGGCATGGCCTTTAAACAGCTTGACTCGCACAACGCCGGTGACGTGCTTTTGGGTTTCTTTCAGGAATGCAAGCAGCGCGTCTTTTAACGGCGAGAACCATAAACCGTTATAGATGATTTCAGACAGTTTTTGTTCAATTGCCGGTTTGAAATGGGCCACTTCTTTCACTAAAGTCAGATCCTCAAGCTCTTTGTGAGCCGTAATTAAAGTCATGGCGCCCGGGCACTCATAAACTTCACGGGACTTAATGCCGACCAGGCGGTTTTCTACATGGTCAATCCGGCCGATGCCGTGTTTTCCGGCAGTCTCGTTCAGCTTGAGAATTAAATCAGCGAGCGGGTAGGTTACGCCGTCGATTGAAACCGGAACACCGGCTTCAAATGCGATTTCGATGATTTCCGGAACGTCCGGCGTGTTTTCAAGAGATGCTGTCAGGTCATATGCCCCTTCAGGCGGCGCCGCCCACGGGTCTTCTAATATACCGCATTCATTGGCGCGTCCCCATAGGTTCTGGTCGATGGAATACGGGCTGTCAAGATTGATCGGAATCGGTATGCCGCGGCTTGCAGCGTATTCAATTTCTTCTTCACGCGACCATTGCCACTCACGGACCGGAGCAATGACCTCCAGATCAGGATTTAATGATTTAATGGATACCTCGAAACGAACCTGATCGTTGCCTTTTCCCGTGCAGCCGTGCGCTACGGCCACCGCGTTTTCCTTTTCCGCCACTTCAACGAGTTTTTTCGCGATTAACGGACGGGATAGTGCAGATACGAGCGGATACTTGCCTTCATACATTGTATGGGCCTGCATAGAAATGAGCGCGTACTCCCGGGCGAATTCTTCTTTCGCATCAATCACATACGAATTTACGGCGCCTACTTCCAGCGCTTTTTGCTGAACGAATGCCAAATCCTTTCCTTCCCCAACATCTAAGCAGCAGGCAACAACATCGTATCCCTGTTCTTGCAGCCATTTTATCGCTACAGAAGTATCAAGACCTCCTGAGTATGCCAATACAACCTTTTTTTGTTCTGCCATGTTAAAAGCTCCCTTTGTATAAAAATTAGTTTTAATTAATAAAAATACATTTTGTATGTATACACTGTAACAAGTAAATTCTGTTTTTTCAAGCCTTTTATAAAAAAACCCCACCCAATTTTTTGAGCGGAGCAAAGCCTTTTTATACATTTATAAATCTTTTCGGATTTCCCGGAGCATATGAGGCAGTTCAGGAATAATCAGTTTACTCATTGCAAGCTTTACGGCGCCTGAGGAGCCGGGCGTGCAGAAGACTGCGGTATTTCGGATCACACCCGCTGACGCTCTGGACAAAATGGCGGCGGAACCGATGTCCTCCGTATAGCTCAGCATGCGGAACAGCTCGCCGAATCCCGGGAGTTCTTTTGAAAACAGCGGCGTGACCGCTTCAATTGTGACATCCCTTTCGGCAATGCCCGTCCCTCCGTTTAACAGCACCGCATCTGTATATTCATCCATACAGCCGGATAAAACGGCTTTCTGCAATTCATCTTTTTCATCTTTTACAATGTCATAAGCGACCGTTTCAAATCCTGCTTCTCTGATGAAATCCATCATGACGCGCCCGCTTTTGTCGGTTTCTTTCGTTCTCGTGTCGCTGACTGTAATCACCTTGCAGCGCACGGCTGACGGGGCTTCTTGTTTATGTTCATGCACACTCATTGCTTCACCTCATCGTTTATGTATTAAACATATCGTAACGTTTGACTCTGGGGCATTCAATAAAAAAGCACACCCTAAAGGATGTGCTTTTTTCGATCATTACTGTGCAAGGCGGACAACGTCGCGTGCGATCATGACCTCTTCATCAGTCGGAATGATGATGACTTTGACAGGAGAGTGAGGGTAGCTGATAAACGCTTCCTCGCCGCGCACGTTGTTCAGCGCAGGATCCCAATATACACCCATGAATTCTAAGCCGCGAAGCACGCGTTCTCTGACTTCAACGCTGTTTTCACCGATACCCGCAGTGAAAATAATCGCGTCAACGCCGCTCATTCTCGCAGCGTAAGAACCGATGTATTTATGGATTCTGCTTGCAAACACTTCAAGAGCCGTTTCCGCTCTTTCGTTTCCTTCTTTTGAAGCTTCTACGATATCGCGAAGGTCGCTGGAGAAACCGGATATGCCAAGCAGTCCGCTCTTTTTATTTAACGTATTTAATACTTCATCTGCCGTCTGATCCGTTTTTTCCATAATGTACGGGATCAATGCAGGGTCGATGTTTCCTGAACGTGTTCCCATCGCAACACCCGCAAGCGGTGTGAAGCCCATTGACGTATCAATGGATTTTCCGCCTTCTACGGCCGCAATACTTGCGCCGTTACCGAGGTGGCAGGAAATCAGACGCAAATCTTCAAGCGGGCGGCCGAGAAGCTCAGCGGCGCGCTGTGTCACGTATTTATGAGAAGTGCCGTGGAAACCGTATTTGCGGATGCCGTATTTCTCGTAGTATTCGTACGGAAGGCTGTACAGGTAAGATTGCTCAGGCATCGTTTGGTGGAACGCCGAATCAAATACTGCAACCGCAGGTACATCCGGAAGCACTTCTTTAAAGGCTTTAATGCCGACGATGTGAGCCGGGTTGTGAAGCGGCGCAAGTTCTGAAATCTCTTCAATCTCACGGATTGTTTCATCCGTAAGCAAAACAGAATCGCTGAATCTTTCTCCGCCGTGAACCACACGGTGGCCGATTCCGTCAATTTCATTTAAATCCTTTATAATACCGAATTCAGTCAGCTTGTGAAGCAGCATCTTCACCGCAACCGCATGATCCGGAATATCTGTCACTTCTGTATTTTTTTCGCCGTTAACAGAGATAGTGAAAACGCTGTCGGCGATACCGATCCGTTCTACTAAACCTTTTGTTAGCACCTTTTCTGAAGGCATTTCGAATAACTGAAATTTTAAAGATGAGCTTCCTGCGTTAATTGCAATAATTTTAGACATAAATGACGCTCCTATCAAAATTCTTCTTCGTTTGTTCGTTCTTTTTTCCCAGACCATAACTGCGGTCCAAAAAATATCTGACTTTTCCATTTAAACATTGTCAACCCAGCATTTCAAGTCAACATCCACATTGGTACCGCTTACAACACGAAGTCGATATTTTCTGATAAATCTCATTTGTGCCAAATAGACGGCACGGCCTTACGGAATATTATTTTCTTTCCTTAATTTGTGTTTTCGCCCTGATTTCCATTCATTTTAAAAAGCGAAAAGCAGCGCGGGATTTTGCGTCTCACACTGCTTTTTCGTCATTATTTTCTTTTTGAATCCATTGATCCAATTTTGCCATCATCTCCCGCATCGCCTGCTGGTTCGCAAAAGAAGGAAGATTCGCCAAAAGCGCTTGTTTCGGCGGCTTTGTGTCTTCGCCTTTTTTCTGCAAGATTAAAATGCTCTTTGCCTGCGCTTCGTCTTTAAACATCGTAGCCGGCAGCTGGAGAAGGGCGTTGATATACACTTTTTCCGCAAAAAACCGCTTCAGTTTATCGCTTTGCGCGCTGTCAAACAGATGGTTCGGAATCATAAAAAATAAGTATCCGCCCGGTTTTGTATGTTTGACGCTCTGCTCAATAAATAAGTGGTGAGCAAATGAGTGGCCTTCATCCGCTTTCAGCTCAAACGCTTCAGCGCCTTCGTCATTCGGATAGTAGCCGACCGGCAAATCGCAGATAACCGCATCGGCCGGTTCGATAAATAACGGCTGAAGACTGTCCTGGCAGAACAGCTCCATTTCTTTTTCCTGCAGATTCGCCTGAGCATAAGCGATCTTCAGAAGGACATCGTCGATTTCAATGCCGAAGCTTTTTGCCGCTTTGTCAGAAAGCTGGTTTGCCGCGGTCAGCAGAAGATTTCCGGTGCCGCAGGCGGGGTCCAGCAATGTCAGGCCTTTTCGGCCGCCCGTAAATTTATTCACGAGGTAACTGATGAAAAGGCCGATCGTATCAGGCGTCATCTGTCTGTTCGGATGGGACTTATCTTTCAGTCCTTTTAAAATGGCGAGCTGGAACGCCTTGCGGATCCATTCATGCTCCCATTTTCTGAAGTCTGCTTTCGCAAGCAGGCTTTTAAGCTCGCCGGTGTGCTTTTCCTGAAGCGGAAGCTGGTCGGCCGTTTCAAGAAAATACATCTCTCCCGCCTCCGCAAGCCCCTCAATATAAGAAATCTCAAGGCCTTCTGCTATCACTTGGGCGGCTTCATCTAAAAGTTCATAAATCTGACCGACATGGTCGTGTTGCATGCTGTTTCCTCCTTGCCATGAAAAGAGCTCCGCGGCAGCACCCGGAGCTCTTTTTCTCTCTTTACTTGATTAACGCTTTTGCAGCTTCGATAGGCTTTTCATAATTCGGGTGGTTTGTCGCTTCGCTTACGTATTCCGCGTAAACGACTTTTCCGTCCTGATCAAGGACGAATACGGAACGTGCCAAAAGACGAAGTTCTTTGATGTGAACACCGAATGCTTCACCAAATGACATCTCTTTATGATCCGATAATGTTTCCACTTTATCAATTCCGTTCGCTCCGCACCAGCGCGCTTGTGCAAACGGAAGGTCGGCGCTGATTGTATAAACGTTCACATCACCGAGTTTTGCGGCTTCTTCGTTGAAGCGGCGTGTCTGCGCGTCACATACGCCTGTGTCAATGGAAGGAATAACGGATATGATCGTTACTTTCCCTTTCATATCTGCTAATGTCTTCTCTTCTAATCCGTTTGTCAAAACCGTGAAGTCAGGAGCTTGGTCACCCGGTTTCACTTCTTGTCCGATCAGCGTCACGGCTCCGCCTTTAAATGTAATTTCAGCCATTCTGATTCCTCCCTTTATCTATGTATAGCTCTATCATAGTCGAGTTTTATGCAAACTGCAAAGGTTATGCCGCATCGTAAAAAAAGCTAACTGCGGGCGGCAGTTAACTTTTCTGTTATAAATCGATATCCGTTCTTTTTTGGTTCCGGCCTTTTTCATTCTTTTTAAACATATGCTGGATGCGTTCAATCGTTTGAGGCGCGGAGTCTAACAGTTTATCAATCAGATGGGTGTTTTCGTCTAAATGAAGCATACGCACGCCGTTTGTTCCGACAATCAGAAACGCAATCGGCGTAATGGATACTCCGCCGCCGCTTCCGCCGCCGAACGGGAGCTTCTGCTCTTTTCTTTCATCATCATCGGTTCTTTTTTCAGCCGGCTTTCCTCCAAACTCGCTTCCGCCCGCCGCAAATCCGAATCCGACCTTTGAAACCGTTAAGATTACGCTGCCGTCAGGCGTTTCAACAGGATCGCCGATGATTGTATTCACGTCAATCATTTCTTTTAAATTTTCCATAGCGGTTTTCATTAAACCTTGAATGGGATGGTCTGCCATATGCGCTCCTCCTTAAACTGATGAATCATTCTTTGAAGCAACCGGAACCGGCTGTTTCTTTCGTATGATAGAAAGTCCGTTCCGCCCGTATTTGAGCAATTTGAAAGCTGCACCTATAAGATGTCCAAAACGAAAAAAGAATATACACTGCAAATGCGTCTTGGATGCAGGCACTTGAAAAGACGGAATGACTTCGCACACCGGTTTATGTATGAAACGCAGATGATCATACAGCATCGCCGTCAGGCCTCCCTTTACGGCCCACAATCCGCCGGCGGCGATTCCCGTAACGGCGGCGTCCTTTATTCCGATAACCGTCACCCATTCGAACTTCGTAACACGGACTCCCGCAAGAAATGAAGCGGCGATTTGGCGCATCTGAAAGACTTGGTGCAGAATCATTTCTATTCTGTGAATGCTCTGTTTGACATCTTCATATGTGATTTTTTTCTTCTCTTTTTTCTGACCTTTCATTTCTGATTTTGTGTCCTGTTTGACATCAATTGACGCGTCTTCGCTGTTTACTTTAATGACGGGCAGCGTTTTTTTAATACGGATCAGCCCGTATAAGGCCGAGAGTTTAAACGTCAGTTTGTCGTTATCTTTATCGTGAAGATATTCGAAAGTCAGATGGATTTTCATCCTCATGAGCAGCCAGGCCAAAATGAGAATGAGAATAACAGCTGCTGCGGCATATCCCATAAGCTTCACTTCCTTAGCAGCATTATCGCCAAAACCAAAAAAATAAACCCGGACGTTTATTCCGGGTTTACTGCTTTTATTTGCGGTACAGCGCTTCGTGAATTACCGTTGTGTCGGCGATCAGATCATGAATGCCCTGCTTTTTGGGCGTAAACGCAATGACGATATAGAGAATCCAGATTTTATCGATATAACGCCCCACCGCTTCTCTGAAAATGACGGTGCTCCAAGTCAGCGGCTTTCCGGGCGTCAAAGAAGTGACCTTTAACCCGAAGACCATCTTGCCGAGTGTCTGATGAAACCATTTCGTCATGAACACAAAATAGGCGAGGTAGACGATCAGGGTTGTGACGGAATAAGCTGAGATTGTAAACATTCCGCTTGTTGCCGGGAGCTTCATCAGCGTGAAAATCGGTGAAACGATGAGATGGTTAAGTCCCCAGACCACCAGCCAATCAAGAAGAAACGCCCAAAACCTGATCCAAAAGCCCGCATATGCCTGCTCGGGCGCCCTCTGTTGTTCGGCTTCCTCTTCTTTGCCGTGAAAGCCTTCGTAAGTCGCGTCCATTCTTTCTTCCCCCCTACTTTGCATAGAGATACATCATCCGCGGCGAACCGGATTGCGAAATGAGTTCTTTCATATTCAGAAAATCAATTTCGCTTTTAAACATTTTCGCTGCGCTCATGGAAAAGAGCGAGCCTAATCCGAATCCTTCCTCGTATGTGATGACTGAAGCGTTTTTCATATTTTTATGGTCCTTTTTCATCGCGCTGATCGTATCATCGTAAAAACCGAGCTCATCAACGAGGCCGATTTTTTTCGCTTGTCTGCCGTCGTAAACACGGCCGTCGGCAATTTTTTCACATCCGCTTTTGACATGTGCCGGCCTTTTGAAATGACATTGACAAATCCTTCATAAGAATCGTTGACCATTGTCTGCATGATCTTTCTTTCTTCCTTCGTCATATCGCGGGTCGGGGACATGATGTCTTTATGCGCGCCGCTTTTAATGGTTTCAAACTTGATGCCGAGTTCATCGGCGAGCTTGGAATAATTGACGCTTTCCATGATGACGCCCAGTGAACCCGTGAGCGTTTCCGGTGAAGCATAGATTTTATCGGCGGCCGTTGAAATATAGTAGCCTCCCGATGCCGCCATGGAGCCCATGGATACATAAATCGGTTTCTTCGTTTCTTTCTTTAGTTCTTCCAGTTTTTTATGTATTTCCGCGCTTTCGTACACGCCTCCGCCAGGGGAATTGATTTTCAGCACAATTCCTTTGACGCTTTTGTCTTCTTTCGCACGCTCAACCTGTTTTAAAAATGATCTGTGATCATACCCGCCTGAGCTGAGCAGGCCAGCGGACCCGCCGTTATCCTCAATCGTGCCGTCCACTTCAAGCACGGCGATTTTACTGCCGGGGCTGCCCTTATCCAGCGTCACTTCCTCTGTGTCATCTGTCAGTGATGCAAAGTCAGACCCTGTATCTCCGATATTCTTCAGCACCCCGACGGTCACACTTGCAATGACTGATACGCCGAAAATGCCGAGCGCGATGACGAGCGCAATCCATCTTTTTGCATTCATTTGTTCTCCTCCTTTTCTGTCAATATTCGTACGTTTCCCCGTAAAAAAGATTCATTTTTTTCATGAAGCGCTTTCCCTTAACGGATAAACAGGGAACATGTTACACTATTGCCACAGGTATTTTAACACAATACCTGCTGGGAGAAAAACGTAAATATGACAGCAAAGGGGAATGGGGATATGACCGATCTTCGCCGCAATGTTTATTTTTTTCACAAACAAAACAACGAAACAAAAGAACAAGTCAGCTCTTTGAAGCAGCTTGCTGAATCGCACGGTTTTACAGTTGCGGCTCAACCGGAGGATGCCGGAATTATCGCCAGCATCGGCAGCGACGGCTCATTTCTGCAAGCCGTCAGAAAAACCGGATTCCGTGATGACTGCCTGTATGTCGGCATCGCTAAAAAAGGGAAAGCCCATTTGTACTGTGATTTTCACAGCGATGAGCCTGAAAAAATGGCGGCCAGCATGACCGCGGAACAGCTTGAGGTCAGAAAATACCCGCTCATTCACGTAACGGTGGACGGCAGCAATCATTTTCACTGTTTAAACGAGGTTTCCATCCGTTCAAGCATTATTAAAACGTTTGTGATGGATGTGTTAATTGATGATCTTCATTTTGAGACGTTCAGAGGAGACGGGATGATCATTTCCACCCCGACGGGCAGCACTGCCTACAATAAATCTGTTTCAGGCGCCGTTGTTGATCCTTTGATTTCCTGCATGCAGGTATCCGAACTGGCGTCGTTGAACAACAACACATACCGTACACTCGGATCTTCGTTTATTTTAAGCTCAGACCGGAAGCTGACACTGCAGGTGGTGCAAGACGGCAATGAGCATCCGATTATCGGGCTTGATAATGAAGCGCTCAGCACGCGGAATGTCAAAAAGGTTGAGATTACACTATCCGATAAAAAAATCAAAACGGTGAAACTGAAAGACAATTCTTTCTGGGAAAAAGTAAAGCGATCATTTTTATCATAAAAAAGAGGACGGGCATCACTGCCTGTCCTCTTTTTCATATACGATACGGCCGCCGACGACGGTTTTGACAGCTTCCAATTCATGAAGCTTTTTCGGGTCCGTCCTGAACGGATCACCGCTGAGTACGGTAAAGTCGGCATCATAGCCGGGGGCGATACGGCCGCGGCTATGTTCTTTATGGATGATGGCCGCGCTTCCCTCCGTGTAAAGCTGAATGGCTTCGTACACGGTCAGGCACTCTTTTTCATAATAGGCCGGACCTTCCGGGTGCTGCTTGCTCGTACGGAGCACAGCCGATTGAATGCCCAGAAGCGGATCGGCCGGCTCAATCGGGGCATCTGAACCTCCGGCGCACAGCAGCCCTTTTGACAGCAGTGTTTTCCAGGCGAAAGCCGTTTTCATCCGCTCTTCTCCGAGCCGGTCAATCACCCACGGAAAATCACTGGCCACAAAATGCGGCTGAAGATCAAGTCCGATCGGCAGCCGGGCGGCTCTTTCAATCAATCCGTCATCTAATACTTGCGCATGAATGAGCCTGTCTAGCTGTCCGGGCTTTGCCGGGTATCTTTCGATAACATCCAGCACCTTTTCAAATGCAAGGTCGCCAATCGCGTGCACGGCGATCTCCAACCCTTTCTCTCTCGCTTTATAAACAAGAGCGGCAAGGATTTCGTCATCATGCACCTGAACGCCGGAAACTGACGGATCATCATGATAAGGCTTTTTCAATAGAGCGGTTCT
Source organism: Paenibacillus lentimorbus NRRL B-30488 (assembly GCF_000411595.1). Lineage (NCBI taxonomy): Bacteria > Bacillati > Bacillota > Bacilli > Caryophanales > Paenibacillaceae > Paenibacillus > Paenibacillus lentimorbus. Next base: position 116,040 of record NZ_ANAT01000026.1, read on the forward strand.
GCCTCCGAGCGCGCCGTCAGCAAAAATTTTCATCGCTCCGTATTCCAGATAAGGTCCGGTCGATTTATCCAGAGCGCTCCAGCTGTCGACGGCTTCGTGATGTACGAGCAGATGGGCGCGAAAAGGATAAAGGCCGCTGCCGGTTAATGACTCGTACGCGGCAACGGGAACGGACGCGTCTCCGTAGTATGCCAGGTCTTCTGAATGCCCGCCTGTCAGGCCTTTTGACCAGCAGTCCGTAATCGCCGTTTGAAGCGCGCGTTTGACATAGTGAAGTGAGACGGGCGGCAGGGCCTGTGTCACAAGCTCTTGGGCTTTATCCAGCAGAAGGCCTGTCGGACCGGTGCCGTCCCGGACGATAACCCCGCCGTTTGGTTCAGGTGTTTCGTTTGTAATTCCCGCCGCGCGCAATGCGGCCGAATTAACCGCCGCGGCGTGCCGGCATACCCGCTTCAGCAGGACGGGGCGGTCGGGAAAGAGCGGGTCAAGGTCATGCTTCGTGACGTAATCCGGCCGTTCAAACAGATTTTCATCCCAGCCTTCGCCGATCAGCCATTCGCCATCTTCCAATTCACGCTCTGCTTCTTTTGCGGCCCGCAGTATCGCTTCTTTTGACGTCAGCTGCGACAAATCGAGGCGAAGCTGTTTTTCCCCGTGTCCGATTAAATGCATATGACTGTCCGTAAACCCCGGGAACATGACAGCCCCATGTAAATCGATTTCCTCCGTATCAGGCGAACCGTATGTTCCTTGGAGCTCCCGGAAGCTGCCCGTCTGCCTGATGACGCCTTCTTCGGTATAAATGGCTTCAGTGACATGATTCTTGTCCAGCATTGTATAGATGGTGCCGCCGTGCCAAATCGCTTTCATCCCCGCTCACCCTTTATCCTGTATTATGCTTTTTATCAGCCTTCAGCCGTTCTTCACGCTGTCTCAGCTCCACACGTCTGATTTTTGCGGACGCCGTTTTCGGCAGGCTTTCGACAAACTCAATTTCTCTCGGATATTTGTAAGGCGCCGTAATCGTTTTTACGTGGTTTTGCAGTTCTTTGACAAGTTCGTCACTGCGCTTTTCATCGTCTTGTAAAACGACATAGGCTTTTACGATTGAACCTCTGATTTCATCCGGGCTCGCCACGACGGCACATTCTTTCACTTCCGGATGCTTCACAAGCGCGTCCTCTACTTCAAAAGGCCCGATTGTATATCCGGAGCTGACGATGATGTCATCATTGCGGCTCTCAAACCAAAAGTAGCCGTCCTCGTCTTTTTTCGCGCGGTCTCCTGTAAGAAAATAATCTCCGCGAATCTGCTTTTTCGTTCTTTCGGGATCTTTATAATATTCCTTGAATAAGGCCGGTGTGCTCAAATGCACGGCGATATCGCCCGTTTCGCCAGTTTCGCATATTTCGCCTTTATCGTTTATAATCTCCACTTGATTTCCAGGGGTCGGTTTGCCCATGCTTCCCGGCTTAATATCCATATCCTTCAGGACGCCGACTAACAGGGTGCTCTCCGTTTGGCCGTATCCGTCTCTCACTTTAATGCCGAAATGCTTTCGGAATACGTCAATGACTTCCCGGTTTAATGGCTCACCCGCAGAAACTGCGCTGTGAAGGGCAGAAAGATCATATTTGTCCAACTCCTCCACTTTTGCCATCAGGCGGTATTCCGTCGGGGTACAGCAGAAGACATTTACTTGATGGCGCTCCAGCAGCTCTAAATACGTCTTGGCGCTGAATCTGCCGTGATAAATGAATCCTGTCGCGCCGCTTCCCAGAACGGCGAGCAGCGGGCTCCACACCCATTTCTGCCAGCCGGGCGCCGCGGTGGCCCACACTGTATCATCTTCAGAAATATCCAGCCATGCACCGGCTGATGTTTTTAAATGGGCAAAGGCCCAGCCGTGTGTATGTACAACGCCTTTAGGCTGGCCGGTCGTGCCTGAAGTATAGGACAAAAACGCCATGTCCTCTCTTGTTGTATCAGCTGTTTGAAAACTGTTTCCGTCCGCTTCAATCGTTAAGAGGTTTTTCCAGCCGGCATCATTTTCACCGATTGACAATGTCACCAGCTGCTCGGTATTCACCTCGTCAAACGCGTTTATAAATGAAGGAAAAACGATAGCGCCTTTCACTTCGGCGTGTTTGATCCGGTATTCAAGGTCTTTGGCGCGCAGCATTTCCGAGCAAGGAATGACGACCATCCCCGCTTTTAAGATCGCTAAATAAACGGCATACGCTTCAAGCACTCTCGGAACCATGACAATCAGCTTATCGCCTTTTTCAAATCCGAGTCCTTTCAGGCGGGCTCCGATTTTATTCGTTTCTTCCATCAATTTTTCATACGACCAGACTTTCTTGCCGCCTGTTTGATCTTCCCAAATAAGCGCGTTCTTCTCTTTGGAACGGCTGAACTTTTCGATTTCATTTACAAGGTTATAGTTCTTTGGGGCGATTAAATCTTCTCGTTTTAACACGAACAACTCCTCACTTTCTTTCCCCATTATACATAAACATAGGCCATTACAATAAAAATATGCATAAATTGCTTCCCGCCTTCTATCTATACTCATGAAAAAAGAGCGGGGAATTCCCCGCTCTCTTAGCCATTATGTGAAGTTGTGATTAAAACTGCTGCTGGCTGCTTCCGCCCATGCTTTGCTGAGCAAAAGAGACAAGACGTTTTGTGATTTCTCCACCGACAGAACCGTTGGCGCGAGAAGTTGTTTCCGGTCCAAGGTTTACACCGAATTCAGAAGCGATTTCGTACTTCATTTGGTCGATAGCTTGAGCAGCGCCTGGCACTAAAAGCTGGTTGCTGTTTCCGCTGTTTGATTGTGACATGTGTATCACCTCCTTGTGAGTATAGAATGTGATAAAACACATGTCTTCATTCAAAAAAACTTTGGTAATTGTATACAGTTTTAAAACAGGCCGGCAAACTTATCGTGAGCTTCCTGCTCTGAGTAAACAGTGATGGTTTCGATGCCGGCAGCGGCCTCTGCAATCAGCGGTTCAAAATCAACGAAGCTTTCGAAGTGCTCGATTTTTTCTTTTTTCGGACGTGTTTTCGGACTTGGCGGCGTAAAGATGGTGCAGCAGTCCTCAAACGGCTGAATGCTTGTTTCATAAGTGCCGATTTCTTTTGATTTCTCGATGATTTCTGTTTTGTCCATTCCGATTAAAGGGCGCAAAACCGGTGTTGCCGTCACGGCATTGATCGCATACATGCTTTCAAGCGTCTGGCTCGCTACCTGCCCGAGGCTTTCCCCCGTAATGATCGCGAGCGCTTTTCGTTCTTCTCTGATTCTGTCCGCGATTTGCAGCATAAGACGCCGCGTCGCCGTCATCGTATAGTTTTCCGGGATTTGTTTTTGAATGAGTTCCTGCGTCTTTGTAAACGGCACGATATGAAGCGTCATACTGCCGCCGAACTTCGCGAGGCATCCCGCGAGATCCATAACTTTCTGCTTTGCCCGTTCGCTCGTATACGGCGGACTGAAGAAATGTACGGCTTCAACTGATAATCCCCGTTTCATCGCGTAAAAACCGGCGACCGGACTGTCAAAACCGCCGGAAAGCATCAGCATCGCTTTACCCGCGGAACCGACAGGAAGGCCTCCGGCGCCTTTTTCGTTACGAATGGTCAGGAATGTCGCTTCCTCCCTGATTTCAATCCGAAGCGGAATATCGGGATTTTTCACATCGACGGTTAATCCATCCGTGTTTTTCAAAATATGGCCGCCGATTTCAGCGTTCATCGCATTCGTATCTAATTCAAACTGCTTGTAAGCCCGTTTGGTCTCGACCTTAAACGTATTCCCCGGTTTATATTCGCCTTCTATCGCGGCTAAAGCCGTTTTTTTAATGTCTTCCAGCTTGCTTTCGCATTTAATTGCGAGACTGAAACTTTGAATGCCGAATATATTCTTTAATAAGGAACAAATTTCCTCCGGGTTTTCTCCATTAAGTGTAATTGACATCCGGTCCCGGTTTGAAAAGTATTTTACTTTTTTATAATCCTTTAATACCAGGCGGATATTCTGTTTTAATCTTTCAATAAAACTGCGTCTGTTTTTCCTTTTGTGGATATTTCACCAAAACGGATTAAAATATGATCGTAATTCATATGCTACCTCATCATTTTTTTAGTTTTTGAACAGCCGGCACCAGCGCGGCCATAAACGGCTCCGTGATGTCAGCCGTATGGCTGAAGTTCAGGCTGACTCTGATGCTGCTTGATGCAATCTGTTCGCCTTTATTCATTTGCAGAAGAACACGGCTCGGTTTATGCTCTCTTGCCGAACATGCCGCGGTTGTGGAGACATATATTCCTTTTTCCTCAAGCATGTGCAGCAGCACTTCCGCCTTCACGCCCGGAACGGAAAAATTAATGATATGCGGCGCGCTGTTTTCGGCGGGAGTGTTGATGACGACCCCGTCCGTCCCGCTCAGCCTTTCCATGAGCGCATTCTTGGCAGCCTCCACGGAAGAAAGCCGCTCATTCATGTCACGCGCGGAAAGATTGATCGCTTTCGCAAGGGAAACGGCGCCTGCCGTGTGTTCTGTTCCGGCCCGGACGCCTTTTTGCTGCGAGCCGCCCGTTATAAGCGGAATGAGCCGCGTTCCTTTTTTGACGATAAGCGCTCCGGTCCCTTTTAAGCCGTGAAACTTATGCCCTGAAACGGTGCAAAGGTCAATGCCCGCTTCTTCTATAGACAGAGGAACTTTATGAATGCCCTGCACATGATCAACATGAAACAGGATATTCCGGTGCTGCTTCAAAAACCAGCCGATTTCCTTTACGGGCTGAATGGAGCCGACTTCGTTATTGACATGCATGACGCTGACGATTATCGTATCCGGCCTGATAGCCGATTTGACGTCTTTCAAAGAAACGAAGCCGTTTTGATCGGCCGGAAGATATGTGACTTCAAAGCCGAACAGCTCTGTCAGCTGATCAAGCGTCTCCGTCACAGAAGGATGCTCAATCGCCGAAGCAATGATATGTCTTCCTTTACTCATGTTTGCCCAGGCCGCTCCCTTTAAAGCAGCGTTATTCGCTTCAGTCGCGCCTGATGTAAATACAATATCATAATTTTTTAAACGTAAGGTTCTTTTTATTTGCTGAGCGGCCGCTTCAAGGAGCTGCTCCGTCTCAGTTCCTAACTGGTGCAGAGACGAAGGATTGCCGAAATAACGGCTGCTCGTCTGTTTATACACTTCCAAAACCTCTTCATACGGCTCGGTCGTTGAGCTGTTGTCTAAATATATCATTTTTTTACTCCTTTTATGAAAACGGTACATCGTATGATATTTATGCTACCATAACAAAAGTAAATAGAAATTTGCAATAAATCGAGTATTGACTTCTCTGTACATTGCCATATAATAAGTAATGTTCATTTTGTTATATTATCTGACAATTAATTGACAGAATATTTCAACATAGTATTTAGGAGGATTTTTATGAAACACTCACTACCTGTCAAAGATACCGTTATTATCGGTTTCATGCTTTTCGCACTTTTTTTCGGGGCAGGAAATATGATATATCCGCCGGAGCTTGGGCAAGCGGCGGGGCATAATGTCTGGAAAGCGATGGGCGGTTTCTTACTGACCGGCGTAGGACTGCCGCTTTTAGGTATTATCGCCATCGCATTAACGGGCAAAGACGCGAAAGGACTTGCCGATAAAGCTCACCCGGTATTCGGCACTATTTTCACCGTTGTGCTTTATTTATCAATCGGGCCGCTTTTCGCGATTCCGAGAACCGGAACCGTTTCATATGAAATCGGTGCAGTTCCGTTTTTAAGCGGCATTCCGGAAAGATTATCTTTATTTGTTTTCACGTTGATCTTTTTTCTATTACGTATTATTTAGCTCTTAACCCGTCCAAAATCGTGGACAGAGTCGGAAAGATTTTGACTCCCATTAAATTCGGTATCATTTTAATCATTGTCGTAAAAGCCATCGTCACTCCGATGGGCGGGCTGGGCGCCGTACATCAGGCATATTCCGGAACGCCGGTGTTCAAAGGATTTTTGGAAGGCTATAAAACAATGGATGCGCTCGCCTCAATCGTCTTCGGCGTCGTTGTCGTCAACGCTGTTAAAAGCAGGGGCGTCACCCAGCGTAAAGCGCTCGCGGCCGCTTGTATTAAAGCGGGTCTGATTGCAGCGGCTGGTTTGACATTCATTTATTTATCTTTGGCCTATCTGGGAGCGACAAGCACGGACGCTGTCGGGCCGCTCGGCGAAGGCGCAAAGATTTTATCAGCTTCATCTGATTACCTGTTCGGTTCACTGGGAAACATCGTTCTCGGCGCCGCCATCACCGTTGCGTGTTTAACGACAAGCATCGGGCTTGTCACATCTTGCGGCGAATATTTTTCAAAATTGATTCCCGCTTTATCATACAAAATGGTGGTTACGATTGTCACGCTGTTCAGTCTGGCGATTTCAAATTTTGGACTTGCTGAGATTATTGCATTTTCAGTTCCTATTTTATCAGCCATTTACCCGCTGGCGATTGTCATTATCGTCCTTTCCTTTATTGATAAAATCTTTAAGGAAAGACGCGAAGTCTATATCGCCTGCCTGATCGGAACGGGACTGTTCAGTATCCTGGACTGTTTGAAGGCAGCAGGCATTCCGCTCGGATCATTAGATTCATTCTTAAACGCAAATCTTCCGCTTTACAGCATGGGAATCGGCTGGGTGCTTCCGGGCATTGCCGGAGCGATCATCGGCTGCATCATCACGTTTTTTATCAGCCCGCCCATCGAATTAAATAAAGCAAAATCGTAACATTCAGCGCCTGCGGTTTGATGTATATCAGCCATAGGCGCTTTTTATATTCCGTGAGAAACAAAAAAACTGCACCTCTGATTTCCATCAGGGTGCAGTTTTTGCTTGTGCGTCTATGAAGCAGATTGATCAGCTTTAATTTTTTCACGGCGCCGGGAGCTGCTTTTTCAACAGCAGCTGCCGCCATCTCATAAGCTTCATTATAGCTGTAAGCGTAAAACAGCCGTTCCGCTTCTTTCAGCTGTTCGGATAAAATATGATTCTGGCTTCGGAAGCGGTTGCCGTACTGGATGATCCGCTCAATCAGCTTCACCTGAATCACAAGTTCTTCCGCCTCTTCGCTGACTTCCGCAACCACCTTTTCAGCTTCGGTCAGATGTTTGGCGGCTTCCTCCATGTTTAACGGCAGCTCTTCCAATTGGCTGACGGTTTCTTCTATATGATGATTTGCCGTCTCGAGCTTGTCCTTGACTTGTTCAGGAATTCCCGGCACGTTGCTTTTTTGCAGCATTCGGGCCGTGTCAGAAATGGTTTTCCGAAGATGCATCAGCGTTTCCCGCGCCTGCAGTTCTTCTTTTCTGAGCGCCTGCAGATTTTCACGGTATTCGGCATGTTCTTTCTGAGCCTCTTCCATCTGCTTTTCGATGGCCTCGACTTCTTCAATCAGCAGCGAGTAAGCGACATGCTCGCCGTCAAGCTTTTCTCTCGCCTGCTCAAGGAGCCGGCCTATCGTTTCCAGCTGTTTTTCGAAAGCATGCTGTCTGCCGATTTCTCCCGCCGTCAGCTGATAGCTTTCCTTGACGAGCTCCGTTTCGGTTTTTGTGCGGTCTTTTTCTTCCTCAAGCTTCTCATACGCGATGATCAGCTCAGGCATTTTGCTTAATACGGACTGTCCGGCTTCCACTTCGCCTTCCAGCTGTTCATACATCGATTGAATGGTTTCATCAATCAGCTGAAGAATGGCGGACGCTTCGTCGACATCTAATTCTTCCAAAAGCGCGCTTTCGGCCCGTTTCAATTGATTTGTGAGTGTCTCCAGCTCTTTTTCGATTTGAATATGCTCCAATTTGTAGCCTTTTTCCGTCATTTCCCGGTAGCCGTCTTTCAGCTTGGCAATTTGGTTCGGCACGGTCTGTTTACAGTCCGCGAGCAGTTTCGGAACGTCATCTATGTATGTTTGAAGCTGATCCAGTCTGCGGTCCTGTTCAAGCAGCACTTTTCTCGCTTTGATGTAATTGCCGCTTTCCGTCTCTTCTTCGAACTTTTTTATGCCGCTCCAGATTTCGTCGAGATCCGTCTCCAGGCTGTTATAAAGCTCTCCGTAGAGATGGCTGTACGCCAGAAGGTTTTTTCGCGCTTTTGAATACCGCTCACGCACCTGTTCAATCTCTCCGCGGCTTTTTTCCTCGCTCGTCACAAGGTCGCTGATCTCACGCAGTATGCCTTCTATATTTGATTCGGCTGCAGTGAGGAGGTCGTCGATGTGGACAAGCACCTGATTCGCTTTTTTGAACCGGTATTTGTCGGCGTTCTCTTCGGCATCATAAAGGAGCTCTTCTACTTTCGGCAGATGGGCTGTGACAATTTCATCCCACTCTTCGCGCCATCTTTCAAAGAACTCTTCCGTCTCTCCGGTCATTTTCAGATGTTTGATCTTGGACATTTCTTCCACTATCGAACGGTTTAAAATTTCAATCTTCCATGACTCCAGCCGGTCAATTTCCGTATAAATTTTTTTCCTGAAAAAGTAGCCCGCCGCAAAGAGCGCGAGCAGTATAACCAATAATCCGATGACTAACTCCATAATGAGCCCCCTTGTTGTTCTCTTAATCTGTCAGGGTGTTTTATGTATTCAGAAAGATTTCAATATATGTATTGAGAAAATCTGTCGTTTTCATTGTTATTATGATACCATGTAACCAACATTTTTTGACCAGAAATCAAAAACTTTTTGCATAATTTCGGCAGGATTCTGCAATTTTTTAATGGAGTGACACAAATGGAAAAACGAGACGCTCATATCCACACGCCTTTTTGCCCTCACGGCTCGAAGGATGCGCTGAAAGAATATGTCGAAAAGGCCCTGGAAAGAGGCTTTAACTCGATCACATTTACAGAGCACGCCCCCCTTCCTCCGTCATTTCAAGATCCCGTACCGCTTCAGGACAGCGCGATGGATCTCAGACAGATGGAGGTTTATTTGGAGCGGCTTTCACAGCTGAAAAAGGAATATGATGGACAAATCAGCATTCTGACCGGGCTAGAAACTGATTTTATCACAGGGTATGAAGAGGAAACCGCGGCGTTTCTGAACACGTACGGCCCCTCACTGGATGACGGCATTTTATCCGTTCATTTTTTGAAGACCGGTCCGTCTTATATCTGCCTCGATTTTGACGAGCATGCGTTTCGGCAGCTTGCCGACCACTTCGGAAGCGTTGAAGCCGTATATGAACAATACTATGAAACTGTGTATTCTTCCATTGTAACACCTCTCGGCCCCTTTAAGCCAAAACGGGTCGGCCATATCACGCTCGTCAAAAAATTCGCACGCCTTTTCCCTTACAGCATGTCACCTCAAATAAGAGAGCTTGCGGCCCGCTGTCTTGACGCCGTGAAAGAACACGGAATGGAGCTGGATGTGAATACATCCGGGCTCAGAAAGAAGTTTGCCGGGGAAGTATACATGGAGGATTGGATGGCTGAGACGGCGAAGCAAAAAAAATCCCGCTCATATTCGGGTCGGACGCCCATCAAGCGGAAGATGTCGGCAGTTCCTATGAAACGTACAAAAGCATCATTACTTCATAAGCGCCGCATCAGGCCGTCGGAACACGCTTTCGATCCAGATCTTCACCTCTTCAAAATACCTTTTATAAAAGTACGGTTCATGAGGCTGCATATAGAGCACCTCCGTAATGTATTGAGGCTGAAGATACGGCATCATCAAGAGGGATTTCAACTGCAGAATAAAATGCGGCACGGGCAGCGTCAGCCGTCTGTGGCGTGACTGCCCTTCTTCAATCACCAGCTGGAAAATATATTTTTCTTTCATTAAGTAAGTAGACATAATTTCCCTGATAAGCACGGAATCAATCGTCACTTCCCGGTACACAAACCGCGTTAATTGACGGTTATCGTGCTGATAGGATAAAATATCGAAAATCACCCGCAGGATGCGTTCCTGCGCGTCTTCACCGTTCATACTGACGGCGGCTTTTTCCAGCGCTTCAGTATAGCCTTCGTAAAACTCGGAAACTAAATGTTCCATTAATCCGCCTTTCCCTTTAAAATAGTAGGAGATGTGCGCAACATTTACATCAGCTGACTTTGCGATTTCACGGACGGACGTGCCGGAATAACCTTTTTGGTTAAACAGCTGGACAGCGGCGTTAATAATTTTGTCTTTGGTGCTTACTTTCATACGGCTCACCCCTTTATGTGTAACAATTCAAGCAGAAAGGCGCCGTTCCTGTAAGAACTTCTCGACAAATGCCGGCAGAACGGCCGGAACTTTGTTTGATATTATAGAAAAAGTGAGGGTTTTCCATGTTTCATGTCGAAAAACAATCCGGAGATAAAGAAAAAAGTTATCAGCTTCTGCTTAAACAGCTCGAAGCTATGACAGAAGATGAAACGGATGCGATCGCAAATTACGCGAATGCATCAGCGCTTTTATACCATTCATTACATGAAGTCAACTGGGCGGGGTTTTACTTCGCTAAAGAGGGCGAGCTTGTGCTCGGACCGTTTCAAGGACTTCCTGCCTGTATGCGCATCCCGTTCGGCAGAGGCGTATGCGGCACTGCCTACTCTAACGGCGACGTGCAGCGGATTGCCGATGTGAATGCGTTCCCGGGACATATCGCCTGTGACGCGGCTTCCCAGTCAGAAATCGTTCTCCCGATCCGCGTAAACGGTGAAGTGATCGGTGTGCTGGACATTGACAGCCCCGTGAAAAACCGTTTTGATGAAACGGACGAAACCTATTTAGCAAAGTTTGTTGAAACGCTTGAAAAACGATTAGGATAAAAAAAGGAGCCCGGCCGGCAGGCCGGCTCCTTTTTTTATGTCGTCGTGCTGTTTTGATGGATGATCAGCCGGTTTTTGCCGTTCCGTTTGGCGATATAAAGCGCCTCGTCCGCTTGCTGAACGAGCATTTTCAACGGCATCGGGCCTGTCTTTGACCAGCAGGAAACGCCGCAGGAAATCGTCACGCGCGGCTCGGTGTTTTCCCGGATGGCGCGAACAAGCCTGTTAGCGATGCGTTCTCCGGATGACACGTTGATATTCGGCAGATAGACAGCCAGCTCCTCGCCCCCCCACCTCGCAGCGACATCATGCTCACGAATATGGTTTTTCATAACGGAGGCCACCTGAATCAGGATCGAATCTCCCGTTTGATGACCGTATGTATCATTAATGGTTTTGAAATTATCGATATCAACGAGGATGAATACACCCCGTTTATGAATTTTCATGCTGTATTGAATTTTCTCATCCAAATAGGTTCTTGAATACAGCTCCGTCAGCTGGTCTGTCTGAACAAGATGCTCAAGCCTGTCGCGCAGCATGGAGTTCGTGACCGCTAATGTCGCATGGTGAATGAGCGCTTGAAAAAGCTTATACATTTCAAACGTAAAAGCATATAAATCCTTTTTCAATAAAATCGCGAACCCGAAGACGGTGTCATTTTCGATCATCGGCACCGCCATCAGCGAGCCGTAGCCGTTTTCGCCGAATACAGTCTTTCCGCTGCCGATAAACACGCCCTTTTCTCCCTCGAACAGCTTTTCTTTCACAATGCTGATATAGGGGTTCGCACGTTCTGTCTTAAAAAAAGCGGTATGTCCCGGAAGCAGATTTTGCGTCTCAAAATGATCAATATGAAAAAAAGCCACTTCTTCCGCATGAAATGATTGGGTCATAATGGCGGCGAGTTCCCGCATCGTGTCAGTGAGTCTGAGGCGCTGATTCAGCTGGCGCGATGTTTCATTAATGAGCTCCAGATTCGCAATGCTTTTTTTCGATTGCTCATAGAGCTGCGCATTTTCAAATGCTTTTCCCGCTGCGCCCGCAAGCAGCAGCATTTCACTGAGAGTACTGCACGAAAGAACGGCATCCTGCAGCCCCTCCGTCTTCAGAACCCCGTAAGTCCCCTGCTGGCCTTTGATCGGCAGGTAAGCAGATGACCTGCCTTTTCTGAGCAGTCTCCCCGATAAATAAACCTTCAGGGCAGACGGGTCGGCATCTTTTCCGTCCATATGTAATTCTTTTGCGGGAAGCTGTCTGTCCGTATCCTGATCCTGCGTGATAAACAGTGAAAAGCGGAAAGACCGGAAAGCCGTACTCAAACTTGCCTGCAGTTTTTCCAAAACCTCATTTTGATCCAAAAGCGAATGGAACATTTCTGTCATTCTGTGAATTTTCCGCTGATGCTTCGTTTTGTCAAACAGCCCGCTTTGTCTCACAGATTGATTGATAAACTGAGTAACGATCTCAGGCAATGATTCCGGGATCGGCAGCCCGCCTTCCGAGCGCAGATAAAAGGATCTGCCGGACGTCTGATTCCTGATCATAAAACGGCCGTCACTCTCTTTCAGCGGAGCATAATGCGGTTCATCTTCTGTTTTTATGGTGAAACGTGTTGATTCTGCCGGTGAAAGGGTCAATGAAAGAGATGTAAAGCAGGATTCTAGAGCTGAGGCCAGCCATAACAGCGAGTCGGATAATGAGACGGATTCAGATTTCGTTAAGAAAAAGAAAGCATTTTCTGATGAAAGGCCGTCACTTCATCAATTGTTTGTTTTTCATTTTTATCACCTAAACATGTACTACTCATTTTTGTACATTATATCATAAACCTGCACTCTTCATGGAGAAATGGTTGACGGCGGCGGGGAAAAATCATATAATGTTCTTTGTGTGAAATATTGCAGCCTTTTTGTTCAGCTTCTGTGTTTGCATTTTGTTCCTTAGCTGTAAGGTGTATCGTGTAACTCTCTGCTGCTGGAGCGAGGATACATGAAAACAAAATGTGCACGGTCGGATCGAACAGACGGTTTTTATTTTCCACAAAATAAAACCAAAGGAGGAGTCACATTATGGCTCGCTATACAGGTCCATCTTGGAAACTGTCCCGCCGTTTAGGAATCTCTCTTAGCGGTACAGGTAAAGAATTAGAAAAACGCCCTTACGCACCAGGTCCCCACGGTCCGGGACAGCGTAAAAAACTATCAGAATACGGTTTGCAATTGCAAGAAAAGCAAAAACTTCGTCACATGTACGGTGTAAACGAACGTCAATTCCGCACATTGTTTGACAAAGCTGCAAAAATGACTGGTAAACACGGCGAAAACTTCATGATTCTTTTAGATGCACGTCTTGATAACGTTGTGTACAAGCTCGGTCTTGCACGCACTCGCCGTCAAGCTCGCCAATTAGTTAACCACGGTCACATTCTTGTTGACGGAAGCCGCGTTGACATTCCGTCTTACCAAGTAAAACCTGGTCAAACAATCGGTGTTCGCGAAAAATCAAGAAACCTTTCTATCATCAAAGAATCTGTAGAAGTAAACAACTTCGTTCCTGAGTACCTTACTTTCGACGCTGAAAAGCTTGAAGGTACATTCACTCGTCTTCCAGAGCGCTCTGAGCTTGCTCCGGAAATTAACGAAGCGCTTATCGTTGAGTTCTACTCCCGTTAAGTAAAACGCTCTTTAAAGAGCATTGGATTAAACCCCGGACATGTTGTCAATGACAATGTTTCCGGGGTTTTTCTTTTGGGCTGTTCCCTCTCTTTATTAAAAAAAGCCCCTGTCCGGGGCTTTTTTTTATGTGCCAACCGGCTTTTCAGCTACATGTACATTAGAAAATCCCATAATGCCTGCAACAGATAATGCCGCAAAAAGAATTCTCTTTTTCATTAAATTCCTGCCGCAAACGCAGAAATGAGTTTGTTATTTTTTCTGACACACCATAAGCATTTGACAGGCAGGAGCGATTTTTTACATAATGAATCATCATACCTTATAAAAAGGAGAGACGGAATGAACAGCATCCCCTCTATCGTCAGCAAGCACAAAGCCTATTTTGCGGCGGTGCATACGAGACCGCTAGAATCAAGGCTGAACATATTGCAAAAGCTGAAACAAGCCATCAAAACACACGAAGCCGATATAGCAGCCGCTCTCTATCAGGATCTCCACAAATCCGAACAGGAGGCGTACACGACAGAAATCGGAATTGTACTGGAGGAAATCAGTTTTGTGATGAAGCGGCTGAGAAAATGGGTCAAACCGAAACGAGTCAAAACGCCGCTGACTCACCTGGGCTCGAAAAGCATGATTATCCCTGAGCCGTATGGAACCGTTTTGGTGATTGCGCCTTGGAATTATCCCTTGCAGCTGGCGCTTTCACCCTTGATTGGAGCCATTGCGGCCGGAAACACGGTCGTTCTCAAACCGTCAGAATATACGCCTGCGGTTTCCGCTGTTCTTTCTAAACTTATCAGCAGCGTTTTTCCGAGTGACTATGTCGCTATGGCGGAGGGCGGGCCCGACGTCAGCACTGTGTTATTACAGCAGCCCTTTGACTATATTTTCTTCACAGGAAGCGTTGCCGTGGGAAAAATCGTTATGGAGGCCGCCTCCAAACAATTAATTCCCGTTACCTTGGAGCTCGGCGGCAAAAGTCCCTGCATTGTCCATAAGGATGCTGATATACAGCTTGCCGCCAAACGCATCGTCTTCGGGAAATTTACAAATGCAGGGCAAACCTGTATCGCACCGGATTATTTATTTGTCCACCAAGATATCAAAACGAAGCTCATAGAAGAAATGAAGCATGCGATCAGTGAATTTTACGGCCCCCAGCCTGAACAAAATCCGCAGTACGGCAAAATCGTCAGTGAACGCCACTATCAGCGGCTGCTCAGCTTTCTGAATGATGGCGTCCCGCTTACAGGCGGACAATTTAATCCTGATCACCACAAAATAGCGCCGACGATTCTAGATCAAGTGAAGGATGACTCTCCAGTGATGCAGGAGGAGATTTTCGGGCCGATTCTTCCGCTGTTTACATACGGCGATATCGATGAAGTCATCGAGAAAGTCCAATCACGCCCAAAACCGCTCGCTCTTTATGTCTTCACAACAAACAAAGGAATCGAGCGAACTGTTTTAGAGAATCTGTCATTTGGCGGCGGCTGTGTCAATGATACGTTAATGCACGTCGCGACACCGTATTTGCCATTCGGCGGCGTCGGAGAAAGCGGCATCGGCAGCTATCACGGATTTGACAGCTTTAACGCATTTACGCACAAAAAAAGCGTCGTCAAACAAACGAACCGCTTCGACTTCGCTTTCCGTTATCCTTCTTCCAAAAACGGGCTGCGAATGATTCGGAAAATACTTAAATAAAAAAGCGCAGAGTATCTGCGCTTTTTATAAATCCTCTATACACCAATTAATCGGTTCGTCTCCCAAATTAAACCTATTTTTAAAAGTTCAAGTCGAAGTCTAATAGTAAAAATGAACCAACCCAACTGTAGGAAAGGTTAATCCTCATCACCCTGGTGAGTCCTATAATAATTTTCAGCAGTGTAAATATTCCATTCCCAAAAACTTGATCCCTGAGATAAAATATACCTATCTAAAAATATCTCAAAATTAAGTTGCATGGGTTCATACTCAATAAATCCGCGGGACCATAAATAGTTTGGATCTGCGGAAATTTTGGTTTTGTCAATTAACAAATAACATCCGTCTAACAGATGTGCGACAGGAATAAACTGAGGCTCTAAAAAACCATTTTGCATATACTTTTCAATCTCTTCTAAATTAAGAATATGCAAACCCCCACCTACATTCTCACCGTAAATCAACAAATCAAATATTCTGGCTCCGTTATGCAATTTTAAAAAGGTTTTATAATCTTCAGGAAGTGAGACTTTTATTTTCTTCTCAAAACTCTCAATCTCCAGATCTGTTGCACCTTTAAAGAAAGTACATTCTGTTTCTAAAAGAGCTCCTTCATTCCCTAAAATTTTTAAGCGGCCTTCTTCATCAATTAATTCTTTTAGACCTTGGAGCGTTTTTTCAACAAAAACTGCCATTGAGCCACCTCTTACTATTAGAGCATTGCTATTTTATTCGCAAGAGCAGGAGCCAATGTTCCAGTTGAAGTATCAGGAAGTGAACCTTTCCATCCGGCTACCGAAGTATGTTGGAACATAAAAAACTTTGTCTTTTTAGGATAATACGACTTTGAATAGCATTTACCTGCTTGAAAATTCTATGTTATGGGAAAAACCTTTCGTAGAATAGGAAGGGACGCTTAAACATATAAAGACAGTCTGTTAAACAGACTGTCTTCTCTTGTTAAGATGTTGTTACGTCACACCATACTCAGCTGCGGTTCAAATAATTCATAGTGAATGGATTCCGGCGTTGTATTGAATTCAGAAATCAGTTTTTTCATTTCTTTAATGAACGACGGGGATCCGCACAGGTAAAAATCAGCATCTTTATCTGTCATCACTTCTTCTAACAGCTGTTTGTCAATCCGGCCTTCCCGAAAACGAATATTTTCTGAACGTTCTTGTTCGGACGGCTCGCTGTAAATAAAGACGGTGTCAACGGATGAGTGTTCTGCGGCTTCTTCAGCTTCATGCCGCAGCGCATGATACTCTCCGCTCCTTGCCGCATGGATAAAGAGAACGTTTCGCTGCGGCTGGGTTTTGGCAACCGTCTTTAACATGCTGATCATCGGGGTAATTCCGACACCGGCACTGATGAGAACCAGATTCTTTTTGGAATCAGGGTCTAATACGAAATCCCCGGCCGGAGCGCTGATCTCAATTGAATCCTTTTCGTGTAATTGGTCATGCAGATATGAAGAAACAATTCCGTCTTTTTTCACGGAAATCCGGTAATAATCCTTACCGGATACATCCGACAAACTGTACTGGCGGATATGCGTATAACCCGTGTCCGGAATGTATACTTTTACACTGATATACTGTCCCGCTTTGAATTCGGGGAGAACTTGTCCGTCTTCCGGTTGTAAATAAAACGACGTTATCTCTTTGCTTTCTTTTACCTTTTTATCAATTTTAAATGCCTTATCGTCTTTCCAGCCGCCTTTTTGCGTTTCCGCTTGTTCATACATGTCCTTCTCAATTCCGATAAAAGCATCTGCAATGACGCCGTATGCTTTTTCCCATGCCTGAATGACCTCAGGAGCAGCCCCGTCTTTTAGCACATCCTTTATCGCGATTAACAAGTACTTTCCAACAATCGGATAATGTTCGGGCTTAACACCGATACTCCGGTGCTTATGGCTGATTTGTTTGACGACGGGGACTATGTTTTCCAGCCGGTCAATATTGGCTGCGGCCGCAATCACAGCATTCGACAAGGCCGTACGCTGTGTTTTTTTCTTTTGATTCGTCTGATTAAAGATATTCAGCAGCTCAGGGTAATGCTGAAAAAGCAGGTCATAAAATCGGCCTGTGATTTCTTCACCATGCTCTTCTAAGACCGGCACTGTGCTTTTAATGATTTCAATCGTTTTTTCATCGAGCATTCTGAAATCCCCCTAAAGATGTATGCATCTCGATTGACCTGAGAAAAGAATCGTTTTTGAATTCTTTTTTATAGATTTCCCCGTTCAAAAAGGGTTAGCCATACCAATTTGAGACGGCTTCAGGAAAAACCAGAAAAACGAAATTGCAGCTGAAAAATTGTGGACTTGCCATGGTGTACTTGTCCGATGCAAAACCCTCCTTTTCAGCATTTAATAAAGTACGGGAGGTGAGATGAATGGGTAAAAAATCGAAAGTGTATTACTGTGACCCTAAGTATATTGTGACTGACAAGTATACTGACAAAGAAGTGGTTTACGTCCATCCCATCAAACACATTAACAGAGAACATATCCGTTATGTTCCCCGCCACGTTTATCAGGAAGAAACAATTCACGAAGTCATTGATCCGGGCGATCCGGGGAAATGCGGGTGTAAAAAGGATAAAAAAAGACGCAAAAAGTAATTGGTTCGATTTCTTGCCTTATCTCAAGTTAAACACGTAAGTTTCAGCAGACCTCCGTACCTTTTGGCTCCTCTTTTTCAGAGGGGTCTTTTTTTTCATGCCGTATCTTCAAGCAAATACGTTGTGAGGCGGCAATCCGCCTGATATTCTTGTCATATACAAATTCACAGGATGCATGATGTATGAGCAAAAAAATCGCAGTTCTGATGACAGATCAATTTGAGGATATTGAATATACAAGCCCGGCGGAAGCATTTAAAGAAGCGGGCCACAGTGTGGTGACAATAGATTTAGAAGCAGGGAAAGAAGTGACGGGCAAGCACGGTGAGAAAGTAAAGATCGATCAAGCGATCTCAGACGCAGACCCAAAGGAATTCGATGCGTTATTGATTCCCGGAGGCTTTTCACCGGATCTTCTGCGCGGAGATGACCGCCCGGGTGAATTCACTAAAGCATTCGTGGAAAATCAGAAACCCGTTTTCGCGATCTGCCACGGCCCGCAGCTGCTGATTGATACCGACCTTCTTAAAGGAAAAGATATCACGGGATTCCGCAGCATCCGCAAAGACTTAATCAATGCCGGCGCAAATTATAAAGATGAAGAAGTCGTCGTGAGCCATAACATCGTAACGAGCAGAACGCCTGACGATTTGGAAGCCTTTAATCGTGAATCATTGAACCTGCTGAAATAAGCGAATAAAAATGCACAGACCCGTTCAGTCTGTGCATTTTTTTATGGATTGATAAAGAAACACCAATAGTTAGACCTATTCTCTTCCCCATCCATAATAAGTAAAATAAAGAGTGGGTTTTTCAACACTCGACGGGAGGTTCACTTATGTGGATGATCATTTTGCTGCTGATCATTTTAATCGGTTTTACCGGTAATATCGTCTCGCTTTTGAGAGCGCAAAAACACGCATCTCAAAGAATAATTGAGCTTTTAGAAAAGCAAGGCCGAAAATAATCTGTTAGCGCTGTGTTACCCATAATAGTAATAATAATTCCGGCAGATTTCCTGAAATATGATTTGATGCCCTTTCTCGTTCGGATGAAGACCTTCTGACATGCACATGCTTCGGAAAGCGGGATTATACGGGTCGATGAGATCTGTATCAAACAGGTCGGCATACGGTACAGAGAGGAGTGTGCAGGCTTCTTTTTGGGCTTTCACATAGTCAGCCAGCTTCAGGCCCAGTTTATTTTTATCAGTATCACGGCGGACGATTTTTCCTTTTGATATTTTTGCTTGTCTCGTTGGGGTCACCACAATGATGCTCGCGCCTTTATTTCCGCTTCGCAGCTGCTGAATCACTTGACAGAAGCCTCCGTAAAATGTGGTGATATCCTTTTCATCTGTGCCGATGGGAATGTGGTTGCACCAATCATCATCTGTTCCCTGGACAATAATGACATCATGTCCCTTTGTTTTAAGCGCTTGCTGATAAATGTTATCGCTTCCGTTGTTGCTCATATTAACGCCGCTGACAGAGAGATTGGTTATTTCAGCGTCTGTCCGGTCTTTCAGAATGTCACCAAAGCCGTATTCCGCACGCAGCCCCCGGGCGACGCTGTCACCTAAGATCGCGATTTTTGAAGCCTTCCGCAGCCTGCTTATGCTGATGAAGTCAACGCTGATATGCCCGCTGTCCGTGATATGCAAAAGCTTGCTGCTTATGTTTTGCGAAGAGACTGTCTTTCCTTCAGAGTTATAAAAGTCCTCATTCAGCTTCATTCGGCGTCATCCCTTCCTTTTTATCCTCCGGCATCTTTTTTGACACGAAAAACGGACACGAACAAACAGCGCCATGTTGTCAGTTCAGTGTCCGCAGATGATGATACCGGATCTTTTATGCAGTTCTCTTGCCATTATAGCAGATCTCCGTTACTTGTAATAGAGTCTGCAGTCAGCATTTAAAACAGCGCTTGCGGGTACGTTTTTGATGGGACCGTCTTCTGCTGCGGGAGCGATGTGTCCGGTGATGGCTCCGTCTTCTGCTGCGGGAGCGGTGTGTCCGGTGATGGCTCCGTCTTCTGCTGCGGGAGCGGTGTGTCCGGTGATGGCTCCGTCTTCTGCTGCGGGAGCGGTGTGTCCGGTGATGACTCCGTCTTCTG
>NZ_ANAT01000027.1:0-278 GCF_000411595.1 Paenibacillus lentimorbus NRRL B-30488
TGTGTTGGGTGTGTTTGGTGTTTGGGTGTAGCTGTGCCATTGGAAGGCGGCCGCCTGCATCTTCTGCATGAGGATGCGGAAAGGGCTGTTCTCGCCGCTTTCCATCTCGTTTCGCACCACGGTCATTTCGGAATCGAGGTCTTCCTTGGCGATCAGGGAATTGACCATGGCGTCGGCCTGCCAGCCGAGGTACCACTTGAGGGTGTCGGGGTTGGCGGCGAAGCTGGCGAAATAGTTGGTGCGGTCGCTGGAGGTCGAACCGTTGGCCTGCAGGCCAA
>NZ_ANAT01000028.1:0-940 GCF_000411595.1 Paenibacillus lentimorbus NRRL B-30488
CTCAGCTTCTTTTATGTCAACAACTTTTTTTAAGTTGTTTCCGAAGCTTTTTGTTGTTGTCTGCTGTCCATCAGCGACGTTTAATAATATACCACGGTGCTTCTCTATAAATCAAGCATTTTTTTAAAAAAGAGAAAAAAGAAAACCAGTATATTATCTTTAAAGCTTGAGAATGGTCGGGAAGACAGGATTCGAACCTGCGACCCCATGGTCCCAAACCATGTGCTCTACCAAGCTGAGCTACTTCCCGATTTTTTAAAATATTATGGCGCGCCCGAGAGGAGTCGAACCCCTAACCTTTTGATCCGTAGTCAAACGCTCTATCCAATTGAGCTACGGGCGCAATTAATTTCACAATATCCCGTTGGGATAAAATGGAGCGGAAGACGGGATTCGAACCCGCGACCCCCACCTTGGCAAGGTGGTGTTCTACCACTGAACTACTTCCGCAAGTAAAAATGTAATGCATGGCCAGAATACAGCCTCAGATGGCGGTAAACCGTATTGTTATTTTATACTGTTCATTATGACAAAAGTAATTATATCAAGGTTTTGATAAAAGTCAATACCGTTTAACAATTAATTATGTTAATCTCTTTTGCATCCTTGAAGAAAGGCTTCATCGGAAGACGCGCTAAATACCTATACCTTAACTGGTACAATCAGCAACAGATTTTCACTGAACTAAACAAAAATAACAGTTCCATAACGTGTGGAAACTGCTTCAGATCAACGTATTTAGATAAGCTTCCAAGCGGGCTCGAACCGCTGACCTCTTCCTTACCATGGAAGTGCTCTACCTGCTGAGCTATGGAAGCAATGGCTCCGCAGGTAGGACTCGAACCTACGACCGATCGGTTAACAGCCGATAGCTCTACCACTGAGCTACTGCGGAATATTATAAGCTTCATAAACAAAAACATGGTAGATAAAATAAAAA
>NZ_ANAT01000029.1:0-911 GCF_000411595.1 Paenibacillus lentimorbus NRRL B-30488
CGTTCACTTTCTCAAGCAACTTTTTAAGTATATAATAAGTTTCTCTTAAAGTCAACATGTTTTTTTATAAATGGTGGAGCCTAGCGGGATCGAACCGCTGACCTCCTGCGTGCAAAGCAGGCGCTCTCCCAGCTGAGCTAAGGCCCCGAAGTGGTCGGGAAGACAGGATTCGAACCTGCGACCCCATGGTCCCAAACCATGTGCTCTACCAAGCTGAGCTACTTCCCGATTTTTAAAAATATTATGGCGCGCCCGAGAGGAGTCGAACCCCTAACCTTTTGATCCGTAGTCAAACGCTCTATCCAATTGAGCTACGGGCGCATAATAATGAATGCCGAGGGCCGGACTTGAACCGGCACGGTAGTCACCTACCGCAGGATTTTAAGTCCTGTGTGTCTGCCAATTCCACCACCCCGGCGTGGATGGTATAGTTGGAGCGGAAGACGGGATTCGAACCCGCGACCCCCACCTTGGCAAGGTGGTGTTCTACCACTGAACTACTTCCGCATACAGGATAACTATCCTGTATAATGCGGGTGAAGGGACTTGAACCCCCACGTCATAAGACACTAGATCCTAAGTCTAGCGCGTCTGCCAATTCCGCCACACCCGCGTTACATGGTGAGCCATGAAGGACTCGAACCTTCGACCCTCTGATTAAAAGTCAGATGCTCTACCAACTGAGCTAATGGCTCTTTTTAAAAGACTTGTGTTATTATCTTATCCAAAAATGGTGCCGGCCAGAGGACTTGAACCCCCAACCTACTGATTACAAGTCAGTTGCTCTACCAATTGAGCTAGGCCGGCAAATATGGTGGAGGATGACGGGCTCGAACCGCCGACCCTCTGCTTGTAAGGCAGATGCTCTCCCAGCTGAGCTAATCCTCCGTATATTACACTTACGTGTAATA